>NZ_JAMYUA010000031.1:0-72727 GCF_040322715.1 Mesorhizobium sp. M0106
GATCGTCGTGCAGTGGCTGTCGTCGGCCCTGGGCGGCTACCTCGCCGGACGCCTGCGCACCAAATGGGTCGGCATCCACACCGATGAAGTCTTCTTCCGCGATACCGCTCACGGCTTCCTGGCCTGGGCGCTGGCGACGCTGCTCGTCGCCGGCGTGCTCGGCACGGCGCTTTCGGCCGCGATAGGTACCGGTGTCCAGGCTGCTTCGACTGTGGCATCGGGCGCGGCAATTGGCGCTTCGGCAGGTGCTGCTGCAAACGCGGGTAGCGCCTCGACAGACAACGCCACATCGTATTTCGTCGATACGCTGTTCCGCCCGGCCGATCCGGCAAGGCTCGCTGCCGCCAATCCGGAGAGCGACGCTGCGGCAACGGCGCAGGCATCGCGCATTCTAATCGCGAGTGCCGCAGCAGGCGAAATATCGGCCGACGACAAGACCTATCTGTCGCGGCTGGTGGCCGCCCGCACAGGCCTGTCCGAAGCGGATGCCACCGCTCGCGTCGATGCGGTAATCGCCAGAGCGCAGGACGCCAAGGTCAAGGCCCAGCAGGCGGCCGACACCGCCAGAAAGGCAGGCGCCACCTTCTCGCTGATTGGCGCGCTGTCGCTGGTCGTCGGGGCCTTCATTGCCAGCGCGGCTGCAGCACTTGGCGGCAGGCAGCGCGACGACGAGGAAGCGATTTTCCTGACCAATCGTTGATCGGTGACTAAGCGAACTCGGTCCGCTTCGGGAAGATTGCGTCCGAAGGGGACCTTGCTTTGAACTGCCGCCGCGGCATTGTCGTGCGCTGCTCGCCGCCTACAGCTCAGCTTCCAGTTTGCGGCCGAGATCGACCGCATCGCGCAGCACGGCAAGGTGCGAGCGCGGTTGTACGCCGGCCGGCGCGTTGACCTCGACGCCGCTCGCCGTCAGCGACCAGTAGAGCCTGTGCGTGAAGACGCGGCCGCCCGAGCCGCGCAGCTCGACCTGGATGTTTTCCACGCCGGGACCAAAATTTTCCGTCATCCGCCCTGAAATCGGGTCGCCGGTCAGCCAGCCATTGCCCCTGTCGAAAATATTGGTCCAGCGCGTCGCGGCAAACACCGCGCCATGATGCACCGCCCGCTGCGGCTTGCCGGAATGGCTGCGCCCTTCCTGGTAGAGCATGGTCCCGCCCGCCGCCCTGTCGGCGATCGGCGGGCATGCCGAAAACAGGCGCTCGGCGATGCCGCGCCTGAATTCGGCGAGGTTGTAGGTCACCAGAAACTCGCTGTGGGTCAGCGGACTGCCGAGCGTGACGAAATCGCTGATCTTCCACGGCAGCGGATGATCGGCGTCGCCGACGCGAAGCTGCCGGTAGAGCTCCCATTGGCTGCGCCGGAATGCGGGGAGGTCATCGAGGCTGTCGGGCCAAGCGGAGGCATCGGCGGCCAGCGTCGCCTTGTCGACGACCTGGATCGCCTTCAGCCTCGCTTTGTCGCGAATGGCTTCCAACTTTCTAGGCCTGAAATCGGCCCACAATATCTGCAACAGATCATAGGCGATGATCGACCCGAGGCTGTGCGAGACCAGCACGATGCGGTCATAGGCATCGTCCATCATGAGACGCTTCAGCAGCTTGAGGCCACGCTCGCGGACCAGCGCCCGCTTCTCGACCGTTGCCGCTTCGGCCCGCACATAGGCGGCAACGTCGCCGAAATAAGGCAAGCCAAACTGGTCCACCGACCAGATGACGAACGACGCCAGAACCGTGACAAGCACACCGGTCGTCCAGGAGATGTAGCCTTGCCAGGTCGACGTTGCGAGCGCCAGCGCCGCGCCAAGGACGACGATGGTGGCCAAAAGCGTGACGACATAGAGTTTGAGCACATCGCGCGGAATATCGGCCGGCTTGCGCCAGAGCAGGGTCGTCACCCAGGCAGCAAGGCGGCTTCGGGTCGTGCCCTGGGTGATGTCGGCCCAGTAAAGCTCATAGAAATCGGTGCGGCGGCCATCGACATCATAGGGCGTGGTGATCCGGCGGAGTTCGTGCGAATTGGTCCGGCTGTCGGGCGTGATCCAGCTCTGGTTGATCTTCGCACCCATCGGGTCGGGCGGATCGGGGACATGGGCATAGAACGGTGCACGGGCAGGATCGTGGCTCCATACGGCCTGGACAAACTCCCTTAACGTATCCATGGGCCGCTGCTCGCCCATGCCGTGCACGACCACTACCGCCTGGCTGCGCTTGCGTGGCGCCTTCTCTGCTGCGGTCAGATCGGCGGCCGGCGATGCAGCAGAACCAGGGTCGGGCACCAGCACCTCCACGATGACGCCGTTAGCAAGACGACGGGTCGGCATCGTAGCTTCAGAACCGGTAACAGCCAAGAAAAAGCCCGGCGCGGAGCCGGGCTGTATTCGACGATCGGCAGTGAGTTGGCAGCGACGCCGTTTCAGTGATCCATCGCTTTGACGATCTCCTCGGTCATCTTCTTGGCGTCGCCGAGCAGCATCATGGTGCCGTCCTTGTAGAACAGCGTGTTGTCGATGCCGGCATAGCCGGAGCCGAGCGAGCGCTTGACGAACAAGCAAGTGCGCGCCTTGTCGACGTCGAGGATTGGCATGCCGTAGATAGGTGAGGACTTGTCGTCACGAGCCGAGGGATTGGTGACGTCATTGGCCCCGATGACATAGGCGACGTCGGCCTGCGCGAACTCAGAGTTGATGTCCTCCAGCTCGAACACTTCGTCATAAGGCACATTGGCTTCGGCCAAGAGCACGTTCATGTGGCCGGGCATGCGGCCGGCAACCGGGTGGATGGCGTATTTGACGTCGACGCCGTTGGCCTTGAGCTTGTCGGCCATCTCGCGCAGCGCGTGCTGCGCCTGGGCGACGGCCATGCCGTAGCCCGGCACGATGATGACCTTTTGCGCATTCATCATCAGATAGGCGGCATCCTCGGCCGAGCCCTGCTTGACCGTGCGCTCGATGCCGTCATTGGCAATGGCTGATGTCTCGCCGCCGAAGCCGCCGAGGATGACCGAGATGAAGCTCCGGTTCATGCCTTTGCACATGATGTAAGACAGGATGGCGCCCGACGAGCCGACCAGCGCGCCGGTGATGATCAGCGCCAGATTGCCGAGCGTGAAGCCCAGAGCGGCCGCGGCCCAGCCCGAATAGGAATTCAGCATCGACACGACCACCGGCATATCGGCGCCACCAATCGGGATGATGAGAAGCACACCCAGCACCAGCGAGGCGGCAACGATCAGCCAGAACACCACCTTGGACTCGGCGGTGACGAGCAGCACGATCAGCACGATCAGCGCAATGCCCAGGGCCGCGTTGATGAAGTGGCGGCCACCGATCATGATCGGCTTGCCCGACATGCGGCCGTCGAGCTTCAAAAAGGCGATGACCGAGCCGGTGAAGGTGATGGCACCTATGGCAACGCCGAGGCTCATCTCGATCAGTGCCTGGGCATGAATATCGGCGACGGTGCCGATGCCGAAGCTTTCCGGTGCATAGATGGCGGCGGCCGCCACCATGACCGCGGCAAGACCGACCAGCGAGTGGAAGGCGGCGACCAGCTGCGGCATCGAGGTCATGGCAATGCGCCGTGCCGTGACCGCACCGGCCGAGCCGCCTATCAGCAGCCCGAGCACTATGAGGCCGAAGCGCCCGGCCGAAGGGGTCGCCAGCGACAGCGTCGTGGCGATGGCGATGCCCATGCCGATCATGCCGTACATGTTGCCCTGGCGACTGGTGGTCGGATGCGACAGGCCGCGCAATGCCAGGATGAACAGGATGCCGGAGACCAGATAGAGAAAGGAGGCGAAGTTGGCGTTCATAGCGGCCTACTTTTCCTTCTTCTTGTACATGGCCAGCATGCGCTGGGTGACGAGGAAGCCGCCGAAGATGTTGACCGATACCAGCATCAGCGCAACGAAGCCGAAGCCGGTGGCAAGCCCTGAGGCCGAGATGCCGACGGCCAGCAGCGCGCCGACGACGATGACCGAGGAAATGGCGTTGGTAACCGCCATCAGCGGCGTGTGCAGTGCCGGCGTGACGGACCACACGACGTAGTAGCCGACGAAGATCGCCAGGACAAAGATGGCGAAGCGAAAGACGAAGGGATCGATGGCACCGCCGGACAGCGCGTGAGCGGCGTCACCCGCCGCCTCGGTGCCGGGCGCGGCCGCCAGGTTCTGCACCGCGAGCCGCACGGCAGCTGTCGCCTGGTCGAGCTGGTCGAGGGCTTTCTGCAGAGTCTGATCCATCACGCGATCCCTCCGGTGGTCTTGGGCTTCCTCGAAGCGGCCGTTTTCTTCGCAGCCGGCTTCGCCGAAGCCTCGGCAACCATCGTCCTGGCCGGAATGGCCGGTGGCTCGACATATTGGCCCTTTGGCGGCTCCTGCTCAGCCTTTGCGAAAGCCGGATGCACGATCTTGCCAGCATCGGTCAGCATCGTCGCCTTGACCAGTTCGTCGTCGTGGTTGATGGCAAGCGTCTTCGCCGCCTTGTCGACCAGCGTCTCGAGGAAGGCATAGAGGTTCCTGGCATAGAGAAGCGAGGCCGAGGCGGCGACGCGACCGGGAACGTTGAGATGGCCGACGATCTTTACCCCGTTGGCCGTGGTCACCACCTTGCCGGCTTCGGCGCCCTCGACATTGCCGCCGCGCTCGACCGCGAGGTCGACGATCACAGAGCCGGGTTTCATCGAGGCGACCATTGCTGCCGAGACCAGCTTCGGCGCCGGACGGCCGGGGATCAGCGCGGTGGTGATGACGATGTCCTGCTTGGCGATGTGCTCGGCGGTCAGCGCCGCCTGCTTGGCCTGGTATTCCTTCGACATTTCCTTGGCGTAGCCGCCGGCCGTCTCGGCCGCCTTGAACTCCTCGTCCTCGACGGCCAGGAATTTTGCGCCGAGCGAGGCGACCTGCTCCTTGGCGGCCGGGCGCACGTCGGTGGCGGTGACCACGGCGCCGAGGCGGCGCGCGGTGGCGATGGCCTGCAGACCGGCGACGCCGACGCCCATGACGAACGCCTTCGCTGCCGGTACGGTGCCGGCCGCCGTCATCATCATCGGTAACGCTCGGTCATATTCGGCAGCCGCGTCGATCACCGCCTGATAGCCGGCGAGGTTGGCCTGGCTGGATAGAACGTCCATCGACTGGGCGCGGGTGATGCGCGGCATGAACTCCATGGAGAAGGCAGTAACACCGGCCTTGGCAAGGGCAGCGACGGCAGCGTCGTTGCCGTAGGGATCCATGATCGCGATGACAGCGGCGCCGGACTTGTAGCCCTTCAGCTCGGCGTCCATGGGCCGGCGCACCTTCAGCACGACATCGGCCCTGGCTGCATCGCCGGCCTTGCCGATCGCGGCGCCCACCCGGGCGAACTCCTCGTCGGGAATGCGCGACGCAGTGCCGGCGCCGGTTTCGACAATCACGTCGAAACCCAGTGCCGCCAGCCGCTTCACCGTGTCGGGGGAGGCCCCGACGCGCGGCTCGTTTGCGTCGAGCTCACGAGGGATGAAAACCGTCTGTCCCACCGCATGATCCTTTCGGCCGGAACCCTGTTACCGCAAGACACCGACCGACCCCGGCGGCGCCTTCGACAAAGGTTGGAGGAGTTATCGGAGAATAAAGGCGCCGATGGCCAGGATCAGCACGAACAGGATAGTCCCCGAGAAGAAGCCGCCCACAAAGAAGCCGAACGCCATGGCAAGAAGCACGGCGGCGCAAAATAGCGACCCATATTTGGCCAGCATCACAAAGCCGGCATAGGTGCGGTCGTGCTCGGCATAGTCCATCTTCGCGCCTAGTTCGACAGGACCGGTCGGCGTGTGTTCAGCCATTGGAATACCCCTTCGAAGACATCTTTCAGGCACATAGCGAAAAGCCGCGTTAAGGGCAATGGCGCTATTGCCGCATCGCCGCAGCCAACAATCTCAAGCAAAACTTGAAATCGCTGCGCGAAGCGCGGCGATACCAATCACAATGGATGGCAGGTCCGCTATTGCCGATGTCGTTAGCCGGCGAGATGCGGGAACAGACCGAGCAGGCCGACAACGATCAGATAAAGGGCGACGATATAATTGAGCAGCCGCGGCATCACCAGGATCAGCACGCCTGCAATCAGCGAGATAAGCGGGGTAAGGGCGAGCGTGGAAATGGTCATATCGGTTCCTTTGATCGGATCGCTATCGAAGCGATGCTTGGCGGATGCCGGCCGTGCCGACCTACTACCAGCACCCTTGCCCAGAACGCCGAAGCGACCGGAAGGCTCCATGGGCTCGTTCAGGCGGCTTCGCGAAAATACTTGGCGGTGGGCAGGATGGTCAGCGGGGCGAGTTCGCCGGCACCGGGCGTATCGAACAACATGCGCTGCTCCATTGGCGTCGAACGGAAGAACGGAAAGCGAGCGTAGGTTTCATTCTTGATCGCCAGGACATCGGCTTGATAAAGCAGCGCGAAACAGTTGATCACGCCGGCATAGGGCCGCGCATCGCCAATCGGTCGCGCCCGATAGATGCGCTTGTAGAAAGCCGCATGGTCCTCGCGGATCATGGATATGCAATAAGGCGCGCCGAAATGGAAGCAAGCCATGCCCGCAAGGCGCAGCGTCACATACGGGATCTGCGGGTAAAGCCGTGACCATTCGGCGTCCACGGCAAAACGGCTCGGGTCGATAAAGACTTCGCCGGCCGCCAGACGCGGCATCAACAAGTCCTTGTAGACGCTGAGCGCTGGTGATGTGGCGTTATCAGCAGACACGTTATGCAGGCGCATTGTGCTGACCAGCCGCCCCTCGATGTAGATTCCGAACGTATGGCAATTGGGCAGTTCGTCAAACTCGTCATGGACCTGACGGGACGCATTCTCGGGCACCAGATCGTTCATCCGATAGGAATTGTAGCGCAGCCTGTAAATGCTTTCGAAGTCCTCGCCGCTTTCACAGCGTCGGTACTCCGTCCGGTCAAGCAGCGCATAAACATGTTGCGCGAAGCTGGACATGGTCTCGGACGCATCTTTCCCACCAGCGCCCGCCGCATGGCCGAGCGAACTCAACTGGGCACACATGAACTCTATTCCCCGCGATTACCGCCACCAGCCGACACTACGGACGGGTCATGAGATGTAAAGATGAAAATAAGTAGGATCTCGTTTACCGCTCGTTAAGGTTAATAATTAATAAAATTATACTAAAATACGCGGTTTTTCAGCGCGAAGTCAGCGCCGCGGCGCCTTCCTTGCCGTCTGGATGTCCTTGGCGAAGGGCCAGACGGTGCTCGACATCGTCTCGATGCCGGACGCGCTGAGTGCCGACCCGAACAGAAAGCCCTGGACCAGGTCCGGCTTGACCTGCAATGCCAGGATCTTGAGCTGTTCGAAGGTCTCGACACCTTCGACGGTAACCGAAAGTCCCAGCGGCCGTGACAGGTTGACGATGCCCTTGAGCAATTCGAGCGACCGGCTGTTCTGAGTGACATCCATCAGGAACGAGCGGTCGATCTTGATTTTGTCGAGCGGCAGTTTGTGGAGATAGCTGAGGCTCGAATACCCGGTACCGAAATCGTCGAGCGCAATGCGCACGCCGAGCCGCTTCAACTCCTCGATATATTGGCGTGTCAGCGACTTGTCGTCGAGCAGCGCCGTCTCGGTGACTTCGATCTCCAGACGTCCGGCGGAGAGACCGGATTCAGCCAGCGCGTCGCGAACCTTCTGGATGACATCACGGTTGCGGAAATCCTTGGCCGAGAGATTGACCGACACGCTGGTCTGGGCCGGCCATTTGGCGCATTCCGTGCAGGCCGCATGCAGGACGAAGGTGCTGATGTCGGAAATAATCCCCATTTCCTCCGCCAGCGGAATAAAGATACCGGGGGAAATCGGCCCGAGATCGGGATGATCCCAGCGGCACAGCGCTTCGCAACTGGCGATACGCATCGTGCTCATCGCCACGATCGGCTGATAGACCACCCGCAATTCGTTGTTTTCCACGGCGCTGCGCAGGTCCGCCTTCATCAGCTGACGGCTGCGGAAGGCAGCATCCATGGAGGCCTCGAACAGCCGCCAACCGTTCTTGCCAAGCTCCTTGGCCTTGTAGAGTGCAAGGTCGGCTTTGACGATCATGGCGTCAACGTCGGTATCCTTGACCCGCGACAGCACCGCGCCGCCGCTGGCCTGGATGCGTAATCCGTGGCCGGCGACATCGACCTCGCCCTGTAGATTGACAAAGATCTCATCAACCTGGCCGGTCAAGTGGCTTTCATCCTCGATGCGCTCGAAGAAGATCATGAACTCGTCGCCGCCGAAGCGGCTGACGGTGATGCCTGGCCCAGCGACTGCCGCCAGCCGCTCGGCAACGGCGTAGATCAATCCGTCGCCGACCGGATGGCCGAGCGTGTCGTTGACGCTCTTGAAATCGTCGAGATCGAGCACCACCAGCCCGCAGAGACGCTCGGGATCCCCTGAGGCCATGGCTTCCACCACCAACTCGTGGAAGTAGGCGCGGTTGGGCAGGCCGGTGAGACTGTCGTAGCGCGCCATGAAGCGGATCTTGTCTTCCGCCTCGACCCGGGCGGTCACATCCTCGAAAGTGACGACGCCCAGTTCCTGGCTGCCTTCGCGCGCCGAAAATTCATAGTGCTGGCCGTTGGTGAGCGAGACCAGGACCTTGCGGTCGCGGCCCTCGCGCAACGCACGCGTCAGCTGGGCTTCGATGTAACGGCAATCTTTCGGCGCCAGCATGCCGCCTGCAGCGCCGCGCATCAGCAGACCATGGATCGAGCGGCCTAGCAGCGCATCGGCCGATTTGAGCGACATCAGGTGCGCGGCTTCGGCATTGGCCACCGCCACCCGGCCGTCGGGACCAAGCATGACAAGGCCATGCGACATGGTGTTGAGCGCGCGGTTGAAACGCTGCGCGATGCGGTTCGCCTTCTTTTCCTCCGACAGGGCGGTAAACAGGACTTCGCGGACGATGTCGGCGAACCGCTTGATCGCAAACAGAAAAGGGGCCGACATCAGACCGAGGATGATGTGGTAGATATCGCCGCGCAGGATAAAGCCAAGCGATATGGGCCATGTAGTGGTTATGATAAAAATCATGACCATGCGCGGCGACCCATAATTGCGGCCGGCAATCGACGTGACCGATGCCAGAGTGACGCAGACAGAGGCTATTTCGGCATAGTTGTCGTGGCTGTCATTTGCCAGATAGATACTGACGAAACAGAACGCGCCAAGCATGAAACCATGCATCGAACCAAAAATTATGTAATCGTTTTCGCGATCATGGGCTTCTTCCCACGTCGTCGGGGAAGGAAGTCGCCCGTATTTTCGGATGTTGCGAAGGCGCAGGGTACCGACAATGATGAGCCCAGCGGCAACTAGAAGATACGCCAAGTCCATGGTCTTCCAATAGACCAGAATGACGAGGAGTGTCTGCGCAACAAGGCCGATCGACAGCGTGAACCCGTCGCGAAACAGCGTTTCCACGAACGGAATGTAAACGTCGACCGGAATCTCGTTTTTTCGTCTCAGATTCACGCCTGGATCCCAACCCTGGGGAACCCAGCAGTGTCACATTGGCCTTAAGAAAGGTTTAGAGCAGCGGTTCGGGCTCTATTGGCATTCATCGGTGACGCAGCGGAAGCAGGGAAACTACAGTTCAGGTAAACAAGGCGTATCACAGCGCTGAATTATTCGGCGGCTTGAAGTTGCGGCCGCAGCGGCGCCGTTGAGAGGCGGTCGAGCAGTCGCTGGCGTTCGCCGGCGGCTTTTTCGGCACTGGCCTGCTTGACGTAGCCAAAGCCGCGGATGAGCGCCGGTACCGAAACAAGCGCGGCAGCAACCTCGATCTTGCCCGGCGCCAGCGCGCCGGCGACAAGTTCCAGGTCGGCTTCATAGAGGGCAAGAAGCTGCCGCTCCATACGCCTCTCGGCGCTGTAGCCGAACAGGTCGAAAGCGGTGCCGCGCAGGCCCTTCATCGCCGCCAGCAGGCGGAACCCGTTCATCATCCACGGGCCAAAGCTCGATTTCTTCGGCTTCCCGTCACTGCCGCGCCTGCCCATGATCGGCGGTGCGAGATGGAATTCAAGCTTGCCGTAGCTCTGGAACTGCTTTGCGAGCTCTGCGGCAAAGGAGCCGTCCGTATAAAGCCGCGCCACCTCGTATTCGTCCTTGATCGCCATCAGCTTGAACAGGTTCTTTGCGGCAGCCTCGGTCACCACGGTCGACCCGGGCACAGCATTGGTTTCGGCCTTGCGCAGCGCCGCCAGTCTGTCGGCATAGCGCTTGCCATAGGCGGCGTTCTGGTAGGCGGTCAGGAAGGCGACGCGGCGAGCAATGATATCGTCCAGCGTCTCGGCAATGGCGGCATGCTGCGTGGCCTTGCCCGGCTGGGCGAGAAGGCTGCGGACGAAATCCGGCTGGTGGGCGGCGCGGCGGCCCCAGCGAAATGCCGCGACATTCATCGCTACCGCCTCGCCGTTGAGCTCGATCGCCTTCTCGACCGCCTCCGCCGACAGCGGCAAGCCGCCATGCTGGAAGGCGAATCCGAGCATGAACATGTTGGCACCAAGCGAGCTGCCGAACAGCGCAGTGGCGGTGCGGGTAGCGTCGAAGAAATGCGTCCTGTCGTCGCCCGCGGCCGTTCTTATCGCTTTCTTCAGCCGCTCGACGGGCAGCGAGAAATCGGCCGAACGGGCGAACTCGCCCGGCATGATCTCGGCAGTGTTGGCGAGGAAGATGGTATGGCCTTCGCGCACCGCGGCCAACACCTTCTTGGCACCCGAAACGACGAGATCGCAGCCGAGCACGAGATCGGCCTTGCCGGCCGATACCCGAATGGCGTGGATGTCGTCCGGCGTGCGGGCGATGCGGACATGGGTGAACACCGAGCCGCCCTTCTGGGCGAGGCCGGCCATGTCGATCATGCCGCAGCCCTTGCCTTCCAGGTGCGCGGCCATGCCGAGCACCGCGCCTATTGTGACGACGCCGGTGCCGCCGACACCGTCGATGATCGCCGCCCAGCCTTGTTCACCGAGCGTAAATTGCGCCGGCGCCGGCACCCCCGCGAGCGGGTCGGCCGCGCCGGCTATGCCTTCGGCTTTCCTGATTTTGGCGCCATGAACGGTGACGAAGGAGGGGCAGAAGCCGTTGGCGCAAGAGAAGTCCTTGTTGCAACTCGACTGGTCGATCTTGCGCTTGCGGCCGAATTCGGTCTCGACCGGCTGGATCGAGACGCAATTCGACTGCACGCCGCAATCGCCGCAGCCTTCGCAGACCAGTTCGTTGATGAAGATACGCTTGTCCGGATCGGGGAACGTGCCGCGCTTGCGGCGGCGACGCTTCTCGGCGGCGCAGGTCTGGTCGTAGAGCAGCACCGAGACGCCTTTGACCGAACGCAACTCGCGCTGGACGAGATCGAGGTCGTCGCGGTGATGGATGGTGGCGCCGGCGGGAAATTCCACCTTGCCGGTATATTTGTCCGGCTCGTCAGTGACGATGGCGATGCGCTCCACGCCCTCGGCGCGCACCTGTCTTGCGATCATGTCCACCGTCAGGCCGCCCTCGTGCGGCTGCCCGCCGGTCATCGCGACGGCGTCATTGTAGAGGATCTTGTAGGTGATGTTGGCGTCGGTCGACAGCGCGAAGCGGATCGCCAGCACACCCGAGTGGTTGTAAGTGCCATCGCCCAGATTCTGGAAGATGTGCTCGCGCTTCGAGAACGGCGCCTGGCCGACCCACTGCGCGCCCTCGCCGCCCATGGCGGTGAAGCCGACGGTGTTGCGGTCCATCCACAGCGCCATGAAATGACAGCCGATTCCGGCGGCGGCGAGCGAGCCGTCCGGCACCTTGGTCGAGGAATTGTGTGGGCAGCCGGAGCAGAAGAAGGGCGTGCGCGAGGCGATGTCTGACGTGTCGGCCAGCATCGCCTGGAACTGGCGCAACTTCGCCACCCGCGCGGCGATTTCTTCCGACGGGCCGATCGTTCGCAAAATCCTCTCGCCGAGCGCGATGGCAATATCGTTGGGGTCGAGCGCGCCCTTGGCCGGGAACAGCCAGTCGCCGCGCTCGTCCTTCTTGCCGACGATGACCGGCTGCGTCGCGGTGCCGTAAAGGTTCTCGCGCAGTTGCACCTCGATCAGCGAGCGTTTCTCCTCGACGACGACGATGGTATCGAGGCCGCGAGCAAAGTCGGCGATGTGTTGCAGGTCGAGCGGCCACGGGCAACCGACCTTGAACAGCCTGATACCGATACGACTGGCGGCCGCTTCGTCGACGCCGATATCCTCCAGCGCCTGGCGAACATCGAGATAACTCTTGCCGATGGTGACGATGCCAAGCCTGGCGCTGGTGCCGCCCGAATAGACGATCCGATTCAGCCCATTGGCGTGGATGAACGCTGAAGCGGCGGCGCGCTTGTATTCATGCAACCGCTCCTCCTGGCCGAGCATGTCGATCTCGTTACGGATGTTGAGGCCGCCGGGCGGCATGTCGAAGTCCGGGATGACGATATCTAGCCGGTCGAGCGCGGCACCGACAGAGGCTGTCGATTCGATGTTGTCCTTGACGCATTTGATCGCCGCCCAGGTGCCGGCAAAACGCGACATGGCAAAGCCGTAGAGGCCGTAGTCGATGATCTCCTGGACGCCGGCCGGATTAAGGATCGGCACCATGGTGTCGACGAACAGGAACTCGGTGGCATGCGCGTTGGTCGAGGATTCGGCCATGTGGTCGTCACCCATCAGAGCCAGCACGCCGCCATGTTTTGACGACCCGGCGAGATTGGCGTGGCGGAACACGTCGCCGGAGCGGTCGACGCCCGGACCCTTGCCATACCAGACCGAAAAAACGCCGTCATGGGTACCCTCGCCCAGCAATTCGGCCTGCTGCGAGCCCCAGCAGGCGGTGGCGGCAAGCTCCTCGTTGAGACCGGGCTGGAAGACGATGTCCGACTGCGCGAGCTGGTTCCTGGCCTTCCACAGCTGCATGTCGAGGCCGCCGAGCGGCGAGCCGCGATAGCCGGAGACGAAACCGGCGGTGTTCAGGCCAGCCCGGCGGTCGCGCTCGCGCTGCATCAGAAGCATGCGGATGACTGCCTGGGCACCCGACAGGAAGATCCGCTCCTTTGCCAGGTCGAACTTGTCGTCGAGCGCGACATTGTGCAGCGTCATCAGGCATTTCCTGTGCGGAGGCCGCGCCTGGAGGTGCGCGGCCAACGTCGGAGTCGAGTGCCCACAGTCTTTCTTCCCTTGCCGGGGAGGTCAAACAAAATCGAAGGTGCCAGGCGGTCCGCAACAAACGATCCGTGCGCGGCCGTGTGGCGCCACGAAACGCCTGTCGGGGAGGATGGCCGAGCATGAAAAATTCCGGCGGCGCTCAGTGCCGCTGGTGATGCATCATGCAGCCTTTGGGCAACTGGGCTTCGGTTCACCGGGCAGCTTGCCGTCGACATGGCCGGCCAAGTCCTTGTTGAGCTCGTAGACTGGCCCGACCACCAGAGGCCGGTCGGGCAGGACCGACTGGTCGAGCGAGGACGTCAGAGTGGTCGCGAAACTCTGCAGCAACTTGCCGCTGGAATCCTCGATGCGGATCGACACCGCATAGGGCTTGTCCTTGACAACGCAGGTAAGCGGCGGGCTGGTAAGCGTCACATGCGGCAGCTTCGGCCATATTTTCTGGGTGACGATGATCGGATCACCACCGGCCGGGTTCTGGAAGGAGACCACAGCGACCTGCCCCTCACCCACCGGCCGCAGCGGATTGAGGGTGATGACATAGGTGGCGATACCCAGCCGGTAGTTGAACTCGAACAGCTTCCCGGAAATGGCGAACAGCTGGTCCTTGCCGGAATCACGGCAGGCGCCGAGCGCGGCCGCCGCGAACAACGCCGCGACGACAATCATCGCGCGTGAGAATCTTCTAGACATTGGTGACCTCCCTGGCCGCGGTCCGGCGGCGATAATGTCGGTTTGCCTTCTGGCGGTTGCCGCACACCGCCATGTCGCACCAGAGGCGGCTGGAATTGCGGCTTTTGTCGACAAACAGCCAGCTGCAGTTCGGACATATCCGCAGCCTGGCGATGGTGTCGCTACGCAGCAGCGACAACGCCGAGACCGCAAGCGCGGCCTCAAAGACAATCGGCGTCGCCGGATCACCGAACGGTTTTCCAGGCGTGCCGATTTCGGTGCGGCTATGAGCGAGGCCATCGGCGCAGGCCTCCAAGAATTTCGGCATATCGCCGGTCGCGATCGCACCTTTCGATACCGCGCCGCGAAACAGCCGATCGGTCGTCTCCCGGATCGACAGCACCACCGGTGCGATCTTTTCAGGCGCCGGCGCTACGAGCCGCCTGCCGCCGAGCTCGGCGGCGCGAAAGGCACTCGCGGCTTCGGCAAAGCGGGCGATCTCGGCCGGATCGTCGAAACGGTCGAAAGTTTTCTTCGGATCGTTCCGCAAAACGACGGTGTTCGCCGTATCGAGCGCCAGCATGCCACCGGTAAAGCGGTGCGGAGTCCAGGATACCGTCATATGGCGAATCTAACTGATAACTCGCGTTTGACAAGTTAGATTCCGGGTGCAACGCTCACTGAGGCGATCGCCGTACTGAGAATATCGTTCGTCCCAAACCTCTGCCCCGATTGCGGGGCATGCATAGAGGGTCTTGCATGCTCTATTTCTTCCAGCAGGTTCTGAACGGGCTGCATTCGGGCGCGCTCTACGCATTGCTTGCCTTCGGCTACGTGCTGACCAACGGCATCCTGCACCGTACCAATCTTGCCTATGGCGCGCTGTTCGCCTTTTGCGGGCATACGATGATCCTCACCGCGGCGTTCGGCTATCAGGCGCTGTGGCTGACGCTGTTTGCGTCGGTCGCGCTCGGCGTAGCTGCGGCATTCCTTTATGCGGCGCTGCTCAGCCATGTCCTGTCCCGAAGTATCTTCGAACCGCTGGCCGACCGCTCGCCCAACGCCATCGTGGTGACGACGCTCGGCATATTGCTGGTCTTGTCGGAAGCCAGCCGCATCGCCGCCGATACCCATGACCTATGGTTGCCGCCAATGCTGGCCCAGACCATCGTCTTCGCGCAGAATGCCAGCTTCAAGGCGACGTTGACGCTGATCCAATTGCTCGATTGCGCCGCCGTACTGGCGGCCATAGCGCTGGCTGCCTGGGGCTTCGCATATTCGAGCTTCGGCCGGAGCTGGCGCGCCGTATCCGACGATCCCAAGGCGGCTGCGATGTGCGGCGTCGATGTCCGTGCGGTGTTTCGGCGTGCGGTGCTTTTCGGCGGCCTTTGCGCGGCACTGGCCGGCGTGCTCGCCGCCTTCTACTACGGCAACATCAGCTTCGGCACAGGGTTGGTCTACGGGTTGAAAATCCTGTTCGTGACCGCAGTGGGCGGCTATCTTTCGCCTTTGCGGGCGGCACTGGGCGCCGCCGCTTTCGGCATGGCCGAATCGCTATGGGCCGGCTATTTTCCGCTCGAATGGCGGGACGGCTGGATGTACCTGTTCCTCGTCGCCATGCTTGTGCTGATCGGCGCCGGCCGCGACCAACAGAAGATCGCCTGAGCCGCACCCGACTTTGCTTGGGTGAAAGCGCCGCATGTCCTTGGACATGCAAAGGACGCGGCAGCATTTTGCCGCCCGTCATCTCACAACTGTGTTTATGCGGGCTGTCCCGTGTTGACCCGCCGGACCACGCACTGCATACCGTTGGTCCACAGCGACGCGACGGACAGTGAACCGCCGCGCTCTGACACAAGGGAGGAATGCATGGCAGGGCTTCTCGCTCTTTCCAGAACCATTGACCGTTTGAACGAATTCATCGGCAAATGGGTTTCGTGGCTGATCCTGCTGGCGATCCTGGTAAGCGCCGCCAACGCCGTCATCCGCAAGGTGTTCGACATGTCCTCGAACGCCTGGCTGGAATTGCAATGGTATCTGTTCGGCGCCGCCTTCATGCTGGCCGCCGCCTACACGCTGAAGCAGAACGACCATATCCGCATCGATATCGTCTACGGCATGTTCTCGCGCCGCGTGCAGCACTGGATCGACCTTTTCGGTCACGTCTTCTTCCTGATGCCGTTCGTGACGTTGATGGTGGTCTATTTCGTTCCCTATGTGTCGCTGTCGTATCGCAGCGGGGAGATGTCGAACAATTCCGGCGGGCTGATCATCTGGCCGGCGAAGGCGATCCTGCTGGTCGGCTTTTTTCTGCTCGCGCTGCAGGGCATTTCCGAAATCATCAAGAAAATCGCCATCATGCGCGGTCAGATGGACGATCCCACTCCGTTCATATCGGCGCATGAGCAGGCCGAACTCGAAGCCAAGGCGCTCGCCGAAGAGGTGCGCTCGTGATCGAGTTCATCGCCCAGAACATGGCGCCGATCATGTTCGCCTCGCTGGTCGTCTTCCTGCTGATCGGCTACCCCGTCGCCTTCTCGCTCGCCGCCAACGGCCTGATGTTCTTCTTCATCGGCGTGCTTCTGTCGCCCTATTCGGGCGGCTCGATCAATCTCGCCTGGCCGTTGCTGCACGCGTTGCCGGATAATTTCTATGGCAGCCGGGTGATGTCGAACGATACGCTGCTGGCGATCCCGTTCTTCACCTTCATGGGCATCGTGCTCGAACGATCCGGCATGGCCGAAGACCTGCTCGACACGATCGGCCAGTTGTTCGGACCGGTCCGTGGTGGCCTCGCCTATGCCGTGATTTTCGTCGGCGCGCTGCTCGCCGCGACGACCGGCGTGGTGGCGGCCTCCGTCATTGCCATGGGTCTGATTTCGCTGCCGATCATGCTGCGCTACGGCTACGACCGGCGGCTGGCATCCGGCGTCATTGCCGCGTCCGGGACGCTCGCCCAGATCATCCCGCCGTCACTGGTGCTGATCGTCCTGGCCGACCAGCTCGGCCGCTCGGTCGGCGATATGTATAAGGGAGCGCTGATCCCCGGACTCATTTTGACCGGCATCTACATGCTCTACATCCTGCTGATGTCGATCTTCCGGCCGAAGTCGATGCCGGCCCTGCCGCTGGAGGCCCGCACGCTCGGCCACGGCGTGCTGTCGCTGCTGGCGGCGCTGCTGGCGGCGGTGGTGGTTTCCTATGCGGCGTATCGCTACCTTGCGCCGAACCATGGCGGCAACGCCGATATCCTCGGCGCCACCATGGGCGTCATCTTCATCTATGTCGTGGCGATCGTCGACCAGCGCCTGAAGATCAACCTGATGTCCAGACTGGCACAGCAGGTGATCATCGTGCTGATCCCGCCGCTGGCGCTGATCTTCCTGGTGCTGGGCACCATCTTCCTTGGCATCGCCACGCCGACGGAAGGCGGCGCCATGGGCGCCGTCGGCGCGCTGGCAATGGCGGCGATGAAGGCGCGGCTGTCGCTCGACGTGGTCAAGCAGGCGCTGGCCTCGACGACCAGGCTGTCGTCCTTCGTTCTGTTCATCCTGATCGGCGCGCGGGTGTTCTCGCTGACCTTCTACGGCGTCAATGGCCACATCTGGGTCGAGCACCTGTTGACGTCGCTGCCGGGCGGTGAAGTCGGTTTCCTGATTGGCGTCAACATCCTCGTCTTCGTGCTCGCCTTCTTCCTCGACTTTTTCGAGCTTGCCTTCATCATCGTGCCGCTTTTGGCGCCAGCGGCTGACAAACTCGGCATCGACCTGATCTGGTTTGGCGTGCTTTTGGGCGTCAACATGCAGACCTCCTTCATGCATCCGCCCTTCGGCTTCGCGCTGTTTTATCTGCGCTCGGTCGCCGCGCGCGTGCCCTATCTCGACCGACTCACCGGCAAGCAGATCGCGCCGGTCACCACAGGGCAGATCTATTGGGGCGCAGTGCCCTTCGTCTGCATCCAGGTGATCATGATCGGCCTGACCATCGCCTTCCCGCAGATGGTGATGCACTACAAAGGCACTGTCGTCGATCCTGGCACCATCAACTACCAGGTGCCGGAAACGCCTGGCATCGGCTTGTCGCCGCTTGGCACGCCGCCGGCCAACGGCGGCACTGCCCCGGCCTCACCTTCCACACCGGATTTGTCGCAGCCGCCGAGCTTCGACGAAAAGCCGCCCGCGAAACCGGCGGCGCCGGCAATCGATCTGTCGCAACCACCGAGTTTCAACTGAGGAGGGCCCGGCAGCCATGAAGGCGGTTCGGTTGGAGCGAGTGGGCAGCCTCGCCGTGTGCGAGGTCGAGAAACCGACCGCCGGGCCGAACGATCTGCTGGTGCGCATCGAGGCGTGCGGCGTCTGCGGCACCGACAGGCATCTTTTCCATGGTGAATTCCCGTGCACGCCGCCGGTGACGCTCGGGCATGAATTCTCCGGCATCGTCGAGGCGGTCGGACCTGCCGTATCCGGCTTTTCCGTCGGCGACCGCGTCACCGGCGATCCCAACATTGCCTGTGGCCGATGCGAGCATTGTCAGGCCGGCCGGGTCAATCTCTGCGGCAATCTACGCGCCATCGGTATCCATCGCGATGGCGGCTTTGCCGAATATCTTGTCCTGCCACAGAAACAGGCCTTCGTCTTGCCAGGCGATCTGAAGCCTACGCATGGTGCTTTCTGCGAGCCGCTCGGCTGCTGCCTGCATGGCGTGGACCTTGCCGCGATCAAACCAGGCTCGTCGGTCGCGGTGCTCGGCGGCGGCGTGATCGGCCTGCTCACCGTTCAACTGGCAAAGCTCGCCGGTGCGACGACCATTATCTTGTCGACCCGTCAGGCCTCGCGGCGGGCTCTTGCCGAGCAATTTGGCGCAACGGCGACGCTCGATCCCAGCGCCTTCGATGTCATCGATGCGATCGTCGGCCGGTCGGGTTTGATGCCGGGCGGCGTCGACGTGGTGTTCGAATGCGCCGGCGTGAAAGACACTGTTGAGCAGGCGATGCGGCTGGCCAAAGCGGGCGGCACCGTCGTCGTCGTCGGCGTGATGCCTCAAGGCATGAAAGTGGCGTTCGAACCGTTCGATCTGCTGTTCCGTGAGTTGAAGGTCCTGGGTTCCTTCCTCAACCCCTTTACCCATCGCCGGGCCGCCAATCTTATCGCCTCGGGGACGATCGAAGTAGATCGGCTGATATCACGACAAGTCAGCCTCGACGAGGCGGTGGCGATCATTGCCAACCCGCCGGCGCCAGGCGAGGTCAAGGTCGTGGTGGTGCCCGGCTGATCGCAAATGAATGCGCTACGGCGCCAGTGTTCCGAAAGGAACACTGGCGCCGCGAAGCAACAGGATCAGAGCTTGGCATTGCGCTGCTGGACCATCATGAAGGTGTCATAGTTGTACTCGGCCACCTGCGCCCAGAGATAATGCTCCTTGCGGAACGCCTTGATCGAATCCCAGATCTTCTTGAACGGCGCATTCGAGGCTTCCATCTCGGCATAGACTTCGTTGGCCTTTTCGAAACAGGCGGCCATGATCTCCTGGCTGAACGGGCTCAACTTGGCACCGCCGGCAACCAGCCGCTTAACCGCCGCCGGATTGAGATAGTCGTATTTCTGCAGCATGTTGGCGTCGGCCGCTTGAGCGGCAGTATGCACCAGCGACTTGTAAGCCGGCGAAAGTTCGTCGTATTTCGCCTTGTTGAACATCAGATGGACGGTCGGTCCACCTTCCCACCAGCCGGGATAGTAGTAATAGGGCGCAACCTTGTAGAAGCCGAGCTTCTCGTCGTCATAGGGGCCGACCCATTCGGCGGCATCGATCGTGCCTTTTTCCAGCGCCGGATAAATGTCGCCACCGGCGATCTGCTGAGGAACCACGCCGAGCCTTTGCACCACTTTGCCGGCAAAACCACCGATACGCATCTTGAGGCCGGAAAGGTCGGCGACCGTTTTGATCTCCTTGCGGAACCAGCCGCCCATCTGCACGCCGGTATTGCCGCCCGGCAGCCCAAACAGACCCTGCGTCGCCAGGAACTCGTTGAACAGATCGATGCCGCCGCCATGATAGTGCCAGGCGTTTATGCCGCGCGCGTTGAGCGAAAACGGAACCGCCGCTCCCAGCGCCCAAGTCGGGTCCTTGCCCCAGTAATAGTATGCCACCGTGTGGCAGGCCTCGACCGTGCCGGCAGTGGTGGCATCGGCGGCCTGCAGGCCGGGAACGAGTTCGCCGGCGGCGAAGACCTGGACCTGGAAGTTGCCGTCGGTCGCCTCCGACAGCATCTTGGAAAACACTTCGGCACCGCCATAGATCGTATCGAGCGACTTCGGGAAGGACGACGCCAGCCGCCAGGTCACTTTCGGATTGGACTGGGCGATGGCCGGCGCGGCAAGTGTCGCGGCAGCGGCCGCAGCGCCAACGCCGGCGGTGCCGGCCTTGCGGATGAACGAACGACGATCCATGAAGTTCCTCCCTTTTGGATCCACTGACCGACATTCGGGACACTTCGGCGCCCGGATCGGCTTCGAGCCGACAATACACAGGCAAGTAGTCGAGTCCAGCACGGCAGCCCGGTTTGAGCGACGCATTTCGGGGAAATTCACGGCGTTGGGGCAGATCTTGCAACTATAGTCTAAGGTCGATTAACTGGCCTACGCGACACGCCGAAACTTGCCATGGAAATGCGCCTTCGGATCGCCTATTTTGCAGGCAGATAATTCGTTGCACCCGATGGGATCCGGACCAAATGCACCAGCCGCTCGTGGCCGTATCGGCCGACGTCCGCCAGTTCGACAATTACACCTGGCATGCCACGCCACAGCAATATCTCGAAGCGGCGCTTTCGGGTGCAGGCGTGTTCCCGCTGCTGGTACCGTCCTTCGGCGACCGGCTCGACTTCGACGAACTGCTTTCCGCCGTCGACGGCGTCATGGTCACCGGTTCCAAATCGAACGTTCATCCCTCGCTCTATGGCGGTGACGCCAGCGAAGCCAATGGTCCTTACGACTCCGCCCGCGACGCGACGACGTTGCCGCTGATCCGCCGGGCGGTGGAGCGCGGGGTGCCATTGCTCGCCATCTGCCGCGGCATCCAGGAGATGAATGTGGCGCTGGGTGGCACGCTGGCCACCGAAATCCAGGAACGCGCCGGTTCGCTCGATCATCGTGCGCCGGCAAGCGACAATCAGGACGAACGCTTCGCCATCCGCCAGAGCGTGGCGATAAAACCCGGCAGCTGCCTGGCCGGGGTCTTCGGCGCCGGCGACATCATGGTCAATTCGGTGCATCGCCAGGCCATCGACCGGCTTGGCCCAAAGCTGCAGGTCGAAGCGGTCGCCGCCGACGGCACTGTCGAGGCGGTTTCGGTGCGCGATGCACGGGCTTTCGCCGTCGGCGTCCAGTGGCATCCCGAATACTGGGTCAAATCGGACAGTATCTCGGTAAAGATATTTCGCGCATTCGGCGATGCGGTGCGCCTGCATCAGGCGGCGAAATCGGGTGCGCGCGCAGCCGCGGAATAGTCCTGCCGCGCTCGCTAGTTGCCGGCCGACGCCAGCGTCAGCAGCGGCAGCGCCGGCGCGTAGGATTCGTAACCATCGCCGTCGGCGACTGAGAACATGACGATCGGATCGGTGCCGTTGGCGCTGAAGGTGACCGTGCCATCATCCTGCTCTCGCCAGAACTTCGCCTGCTCGACGCCGGGCAACACCCGGCGGCAATTTGCTGCGATCGTCAACAGCGACAGGCCTTGCGAAATCTCGGCGCCGCGGCTGACCGCACAAGACCCCTCGTTGCCATGGGCTACCAGCCTGTAGTTGCCGGATGAAAGCGGTGACTCACTGGCCGCACGGCTTTCACCGCTACCGGCGTAAAACAGCTGGGCGCTGCCGAACAGCACAGCGACTGTCATCAATGCAGGAAGCGTCTTCATCCTGGTTCTCCGCGCATTTCAAGCGCGCCGGTTCGAAGAGATCAGGGAGGCGCGCTTCATCTTGCTGTCATGTCCTGTCAGGCGGACATACACTGCGAAGGGACCAGAATGATTCCGAAGGGTTAAGCTGAAGTTAATAGATATGGCAGCCCGCTTACGGCCTTGCCTTGACATTTGCCGTCTCCGGCACCGGCGTCAGCGCCTTGCGCTGCGAAAACCACGAGACCAGATTTTCGACGCACAGGTCCGCCATGGCGCGGCGGGTGTGCTGCGAGGCCGAGCCGACATGTGGCAAAAGCGAGGTGTTGGGCGCGGCAAGCAACGCCGCTGGCACATTCGGCTCGTCGGCAAAGACGTCTAGCCCGGCAGCGGCGATGCTGCCGCTGGCAAGTGCGGCGGCAAGGGCTGGTTCGTCGACCGTGCTGCCCCGGCCGATGTTGACAAAGACGCCGTTCGGCCCAAGAGCCGAGAGGATTTCGGCATTGACGGCCTTTTCCGTCGAAGCCCCGCCGGGCGCCACCGAGATCAGTGTGTCGACCGCCCCGGCGAGACCTTTCAGCGTCGGGTGATAGTCATAGGACAGGCCTTCGACGCGGCGCCGGTTGTGATAGGCAATGGGCAGCCCGAAAGCGTCGAGCCGGCGGGCAATGGCGAGGCCGATGCGGCCCATGCCAAAGATACCGACATGGCGCCCGCGCAAGGTCAGCCGGCTCAGCGGATAGTTGCCGTTGCGCAGCCAGCTTCCGTCGCGTAGCCAGGCCTCGGCGCGCGGCAGTTCGCGGATGGTATTGATCAACAGGCCGAGCGCCGTATCGGCGACCTCTTCGGTCAGCACATCCGGTGTGTTGGTGACCATGATGCCGCGCTGTGCGGCGTGGCGGACATCGACCGAATCATAGCCGACGCCGAAATTGGCGATGATCTCGAGCTTTGGCAGCGCGTCCATCAACGCGGAGCTTATGCCGCCAAAGGCGGCGATGCCGCGCACCGTATGACGCATCTCGTCGGTGACCAGCGACGGATCGGCGCGTTCGATCCGGACGCGGCTGAACACCCCGTCGATGCGGCCGACCGCATGATCGTTGAACTGGCCCGGCACCAGAATGGCGACAGCTTGCTGTTTGGTTTTTGTCATGCACGTTCCACCGGTTTGCCGGTCGACTGGCGCACATGCAGTTCCGGCTTGATCAGTTCCTGCGACGGCCGCACCGTCTGTCCGTTGAGTTTGTCGAGCAGCGCGCTGGCGGCGCGGCGGCCAACCTCGCGCTGGCCGTTCCACACGGTAGTCAGCGCCGGCGTCGCGATCGCCGCCTCCTCGAGGTCGTCATAGCCGGTAACGGAGATGTCGATGCCCGGCACCAGCCCGGCGCGCGCGATGCCGTTCATCAGGCCGATGGCGACGAGGTCGTTCCAGCAGCAGGCCGCGGTCGGCCTGTCCTTCAGCGCTAGGAACTGCCCGGCGGCCTCGAAGCCGGCCTGTTTGGTGCGCGGGCCGGCGATACGCCAGGACGGCCTGACCTCAAGCCCCGCCGCCTCCATGGCATTGACATATCCCTGATAGCGGTCGCGGCCGGTCGACGTCTGATCGGTACCGCCGATCATTGCGATGCGCTTGTGGCCAAGCGAGATCAGATGATTGGTAGCAAGCCCGGTACCGTAGGCATCGTCGCCGCGAAACACCGGCACGTCGGCACCTTCGACGGTGCGTGCAATCAGCACTGCCGGGAGACCGTTCTCCTCGGCCATGATTATGTCTTCGGGCGGCGTGCCGATGGCCGGCGACATGATGACGCCGTCGGCGCCGAGTTGCAGAAGCGTGTCGATGAAGGTGCGTTGTTTCTCGAGTTGGTCGTAGTGGTTCGACAGGATGAAGGTTTGCCGGCTGCGGTCGAGTTCGCTCTCGATCGAACGCAATATCTCGGCAAAGAACGGGTTCATGATATCGTGGACGACGACGCCGACAATGCCCGAGCGCGAGGTGCGCAGGCTGGCGGCGCGGCGGTTGTAGATATAGCCGATGGCGCGGGCATGTTCCTTGATGCGATCGCGGGTGCCGCCGGCGACCAGCGGGCTGTCGCGCAAGGCCAGCGAGACCGTGGCCGTGGACACGCCGAGCGCATCCGCGATGGTGGAAAGCTTGATCTTCTGTGCCAGCGCCCTGCGCTCCCGAAGCAATTTAAACTGTTTAAAGGCCGGCTCTTATGCCATCGATCCCGAGCAAATCAAAGTTTTTTTGCCAGCGCTTCCGCCTCCGCGTCCAGCGTCGCGCGGTTGCGCACACGAAGCCGGTGCTCGCGGTGGACGATGTAGAGGCCGCTGGCGACGATGACTGTCGCACCGGCCAGCGTCCAGCGGTCGGGAAACTGGTTGAAGACGATCAGGCCGGAGATGATCATCCAGATCATCTGCGAATAGGGATAGGGGGCCAGGGCCGTGGTGGTGGCAAGGCGATAGGCCTGCACAAGAAGCCAATGGCCGATGGCGCCGAAGACGCCCAGCATCAGCAATATGAACCAGTGCCAGCCATCCTGCGGCAGCGAAAGCGAAAACGGCAGTGTCGGCAGCAGCAGAACGGCCGGCGCCAGCGCCGAAAACAGGATGAGGCTTTCCGAGGTTTCCGTGGCCGACATGCGGCGCGTCATGATGATGTAGAAACTGTTCGATAGCATCGAGCCGAGCGCAAAGAGATGGCCGACGCCAAAAACGCCGACGCCCGGCCGGGTGATGATGAGGACGCCGACAAAGCCGCTCATGATCGCCAGCCAGCGCCGCCAGCCGGCCCATTCCCCTAGCAACGGACCGGCAAGCGCGGTGATCACCATCGGGCCGAAGAAGTAGATCGAGGTGGTTTCTGCCAGCTGCAGCGTCCGCAGCGCGAGAATGTTGCATATCGTCGATCCGAACAGGAGCAGACCGCGCGTGAGATGCGCCGGCAGGTTGGCGGGACGAAAGCGCAGCGGCTCACGCCATCCGCGCAGAAAGACGCCGACGATCAGCACATGGACCGCGAAGCGGGTCCAGGCGACGATCAGCGCCGAGACGCCGGCCAGCACAAGGTACTTGCTGCTGGTGTCGAGGAAGGTGAAAAACACATAGACGGAAAGCATGCACAGGATCGCCGCCGGCGATGTCGCGCTTTCGTCTTGTCTTGGGGGAGCATTCAATTTCAGGCCGGACGGGAAGCAAGGCAGTCCCTCACCAATGCGGCAATTGTCGCCTGCGGGCAAGCCAAAACAGGCTGGCACAACGACAGCCGCCGGCAGGCTCAGTTTGTTTCCCAGTGGCCGACCTAGTGGCCGACGACTCAGGCGTGCATGCGGGCGCCCTTGGTGATCTTGTCGACGAGCTTCTTTTCGGCGCGAAGCGCGATGCCGACCACCTTGGCATCCTCCGGCGCAAATTCGGCAAAGACGGCGCGGTTGGCCAGATCATACCCGGTCGAAAACATTTCCTCGACATAGAGCGAAACCGTCACACCACGCTCCAGCGCCCGCCGCTGGATCGCGCCGAGCGTCTGGCCGTCCACCGAAAGCACGATGACCGGCTGGATCGACAGCGGGTTGTAGATATTGCCGGCGCGATCACGGTAGGGGTCGCCGATAATGTCGGGAAATTGCGCGACGATGCCGCTGGTCAGAAAGGCGGTGACATTGAGCTTTTGCCAGACGGGAAGATCATCCTTGAGCACGATTGCAAATTTCGTATCGAACATGCGACAGTTTCCAATCCGAAAAGGGGGCCAATCCGAGGCTGCGAGTGAAGCGATGGCGCACGATCTGGACCGGGAAGCCTTTCAGGGTCTTGGACGTTTGTGCGTGGATGCAGCCGAGAACTGCATCGTACCGGCACCCGGTGCTGCCGGGATGGAACGCATCGAGGCCCGGTTCCACGGCAATGCCTTCGATCTCCATCGCCACGACACCTATGCGATCGGGGTGACGCTTTATGGCGTGCAGCGCTTCCGCTATCGCGGCCAAACGCATCAGAGCCTGCCTGGCCAGATCATTATCCTTCATCCCGACGAACTGCACGATGGCGGTGCCGGCACCGAAGACGGCTTGCGATACAGAATGCTCTATTTGGAGCCGTCCCTGATGCTCGATTGTCTCGGCGGCGGATCACTGCCATTCGTCGGGAATGCCGTGGTGACAGACCGCGATCTCCGGGCGACGCTGCTTTCCGCGCTCGGGCCGTTGAATCAGGAACTTGACGAGCTGTTTGTCGTCGATTTCATGACGCAGCTTATGCAAAGCTTGGCCCGGCACGCCGGTCAGCCGACGAAACCGGTAGCGAAAACTGCGTGGCGCGCCGCCAGCCTGGCGCGCGACTATCTGGAGGAAAATGTCGCGCGGATTGTACGTTCGGATGAATTGGAGGCGATAACCGGATTGGACCGTTATGCCCTGTCGCGGCATTTCCGCGCCACCTTCTCCACCAGCCCGCACCGGTTCCTGTTGATGCGCCGGCTTCAACGAGCCCGTCGGATGATCGAAGCCGACGAGCCACTGGCGCAAATCGCCATCGCAGCCGGCTTCAGTGACCAAAGCCATTTCAATCGGCATTTCAAAAAGGCGTTCGGCGTCACACCGGGACGCTGGTCGGCACTGACGCGACGGCCGCCAGCGGCGAACGCGTGACCTTATTCAAGGATCTTGTCCTCGATATCCAGTTCGTCATCGGGGAGCACTATTTCGCCGTTCGAAAGGTTCGCCTCGACACGGGCAAGCAGCTTGAACAGCGCTTTCTGATCCTTCTTGTCGAGACCCTTCAATGCCTGCTTTTCGGTCTTCTTCACCGATTTCTCGATGGCGTGGATGATTTCGCGGCCGGTGTCGGTGAGGAAAATATGCGCCTGGCGGGCATCGGCGGACGAGGCCCGCTTCTCCAGAAAGCCCTGCGCCTGCAGCCGGTTGATGGTCTTGGTGATGGTCGGCGGACGCACGCCGAGGCGGCCGGCAAGGTTGCCGGGCGTCTGCCCGTCCTCGCGGTCGAGCGCCAGCATGATCTGGTCCTGGCCGGCATAGAAACCATGCGCCAGAAGCCGGGCGGCGAGCGCCGTGCGCGCCAGCCGCGCCGCCGAATGCAGCCGGCTCATTGTTGCAGTCTTGTCCGCCTTGGCCATGCTCATCCCTCCTCGGCCGAACCGGAGCGGACAGCATAGAAGCAGGCCGCCGATTGGCAATGACGATCGAAAACATTCCGGCTCGGAAAATAGCTTTGCCGGCAAGCTTCGCGGTGTTCGCCGTGGCTAATGCCAGATGTTTATTTCAGTTAGATGACAAACGACTTTCCGCAATGGCTGGATGGGGACGTGACGAGGCGTTCTCAACCGGCTTTCACCGCGACCACCATCAACGCCTGATAGGCGTCCGCCATTTCCCGCAGCGCTGCCTGCGACAGCGACCCGGCCTGCCGAGCAATGCCGTCCCGCGCGTTCGATGTATCGCGTTTGCCGGGGCGATCTTTATAGGGCGCGACGGTGGCGAATATCTGCTCGCTGAGGCTGTCGGGGAAGAACATCTGGCCGGTCATCATCGAGCGGTCGTCAGGGAAGATCTTGAAATGGATGTGGGTGGTGCGGCCGCGATACCAGCCGGGATAGATGGTGGCGAAAGAAGCGATGCCGCTTTCATCGGTTCTCTGCCAGCCGCGGAGAAAGCTCTGGCCGGACGTGTCGATATCCTGCCCGTCGCCCTGTCCGGGATAGCCGGAATAGGTGCCCTGGGCATCGCAATGCCAGATATCGACGCGTGCGCCGGGAAGCGGCCGGCAGGCGGCGTCGACGATTTGCAGCCGCACATTGAGGCCGATGCCCTTCTTGCCCTCGGTGATATCGGCGCGTTCGAGCTTCGGGTCGAAATAGAACGGCCCTTCGGTGACCTCGGGCGTGATGGCGCAGACGCCGGCACCGGCTTCGAACAAAGCAAGCCCGGCATAGGGCGAAACCTGCCCGGCCCTTGCACCGGCGGGCAGGAATATGCCGCCAGCGGTAACCGCAACGAGACCGAGCGCCTGCCGACGGCTTAGTGGCAAGGACTTGTCGGACATCTGGCGCCTCTTCAACGCGAACAGCTCCGTAAATGACCCCGCCTATCTAGGGCCCGCTGTCAGGCGGCGCCAATGAAAGTTCGGCAATGTGAGGAAAGTTCGGCAATACCAGCCCCTCTTTGGCCCACCGGTTTGCCTCGTGCAAAAGCCGAGCACACATCCTATATGGAGCCGACAATCCCTATTCGAGGCACAATATGAGCGACGCACAGACGCAGATCCCCGTAACCGTCCTCACCGGCTATCTCGGCGCCGGCAAGACGACACTGCTCAACCGCATCCTTTCGGAAAACCATGGCAAGCGCTACGCCGTCATCGTCAATGAATTCGGCGAGATCGGCATCGACAACGAGCTGATCGTGGAATCCGATGAGGAGATCTACGAGATGAACAATGGCTGCGTCTGCTGCACGGTACGCGGCGACCTGATCCGCGTCGTCGAGGGCCTGATGCGCAGGCCTGGCCGCTTCGACGCCATCCTCGTCGAGACCACAGGCCTCGCCGATCCCGTGCCGGTGGCGCAGACCTTCTTCATGGACGACGACGTGCGTTCCAAGACCAGGCTCGATGCGGTGGTGGCGCTGGTCGACGCCAAGCACCTGCCGCTGCGTCTGAAGGATTCCCGAGAGGCCGAGGACCAGATCGCCTTTGCCGATGTCGTCGTACTCAACAAGACCGATCTGGTCACCCCCGAAGAGCTGAGCAAGGTGGAGGCGACGATCCGCGCCATCAACCCGGCGGCACGAATCCATCGCACCACACGCGCCAGCGTGGCGCTGTCCGAGGTGCTCGATCGCGGTGCGTTCGACCTGTCCCGGGCGCTGGAGAACGATCCGCATTTCCTCGAGGCGCATGACGATCACGACCATCATGATCATGATCATGACCACCATCACCATGATCACGACGGCCATGATCACCACGATCATGACGGGCATCATCATGCGCACCCTTCCGACATCCATGACGTGACTGTGCAGTCGGTGTCGCTGCGCGGCGGCGAGATGGACCCGAAAAAGTTCTTCCCGTGGATCGAGAAGGTGACCCAGATGGAAGGCCCGAACATCCTGCGGCTGAAAGGGATCCTTGCGCTGAAAGGCGATGACGAGCGCTATGTCATCCAGGGTGTGCACATGATCATCGAGGGCGACCACCAGCGCGCCTGGAAGGACGACGAGAAGCACGAGAGCCGGCTGGTGTTCATCGGCCGCGAACTCGACGCCGAGCGACTGAAGACAAGCTTCGAGGCCTGCCAGGCCGCTTGATTTCCGGACTTTATAGCGCTAGCGCTGCCCCTTCTCTCCTTCTCCCCTTGTGGGAGAAGGTGGCCGAGCGAAAGCTCGGTCGGATGAGGGGTGTTCCAGCTTGGCAAGGACGGCACTCCGTCCAGCACCCCTCATCCGTCTTGGCGCTGCGCGCCAATCCACCTTCTCCCACAAGGGGAGAAGGCGGAGCCTCGCCGACAGCCCGGCGGGGTTAGATGACAAGCAGAAATCTCGAACGGAATGATCTCTCATGCCGACAGTCGCCCCGCTCGATCTCGAAGGCCACTGCCTCGCCGCCGTGTTTCTCGGCGACGTGCCGCATTTTGCGCTGGCCGACGGCACAATCCATCGGCTCGACCACGGCCACAAGACGGTGGAGGCCAATGACGGAATGCTCGCCGCCTTCCATGATGCGGCAACCGACCGACTGATCACCGGCGGTGAGGACGGCAGGATCTTTGCCGTGACCCCAGGCGGCAATACAACGGAATTGGCGACCGCAGGCAAGAAATGGATAACCAGCGTCGCCGCCGGGCCGCAAGGCGCTGTTGCCTATGCTTCGGGCAAGATTGCCTATGTGCGCTTTGCCGACGGCAAAACCAGGGAATTCTCGCATCCGCGCTCAGTCGAGGGGCTTGCCTTCTCGCCCAAGGGCATGCGCTTCGGCGTTGCCCGCTACAATGGCGCGACGCTGCACTTCCCGGCTGCCGACGGCAAGCCGGTCGAGCTCGAATGGGCCGGCGCCCACACCGGCATCACCTTCTCGCCGGACGGCGGCTTCGTCGTCACCACCATGCAGGAAAACGCGCTGCATGGCTGGAAGCTCGCCGACGGCAAGCACATGCGCATGTCCGGCTACCCCGGCAAGGTGAAAAGCCTGTCGTGGAGCGCCAAGGGCAAATGGCTGGCGAGTTCCGGCGCGCCGGCGGCGATCGTCTGGCCGTTTTCCGGCAAAGACGGGCCGATGGGCAAGGCGCCGCTGGAACTCGGCACGCGCGGCAATGCGATGGTCACCTCCGTCGCCTGTCACCCGAGCCAGGACGTCGTTGCTATCGGCTATGATGACGGGATGGTGATGGCGGTGCGCTTCGCCGACGCCAAGGAAGTGCTGTTGCGCCGGCCGGGCAAGGGCGCCGTCACTTCGATGATGTGGGACAAGGAAGAGCGCCGCGTCGCCTTTGGCAGCGCTGCGGGCGACTGCGGCGTCATCGATATTTCGGCGTAGCCTGTTACTTACTCGGCTCCGCAAGATACTTTGCCGGTCAATTCAGCCTGCTTGCCGTCCTTTTCGGCATCGGCCGTTACACCATGGATTGAGAGCAAATAGCGACCGTCATAGACGCCTTCCTCGCTGGCCTTGGTCAGGATCGCCAGTTCGACATAGCCGTGGGCGTTTTCGACCTGCCGTTCGTGGTAGACGAGCAGCCGCAATTCCTTGTTGTCGAGCCAATATTGCGTGAGGTTCTGATCCTCGAACACCGTCTTGCGCAGACTGTCGCCAGCCGGCCTGCCCAGAATCTCGAGCTCGCCGCTAAAATTGAAGGTCGGCCCGCCCATGCCTCTGGTGACCCCGGCACCGACCTGAAATTTGACGGCTGCATCCTCGGCGGAACACCAGATGCCGCCGGACGCCAGAGCCGCACCAACCGACGACAGCAGCGTTGCTGCGCAGACGGTCGCCCGCATCATCTTATCCCCTCCAGCCGAAATACCATTGGCGCCCGAAGGCGGCTCGCGGTCAAGCGCCTGTTTTCATTCAAACGACCGCTCACCCAACACAGGGCAGCCGCCCGGCCAATTGCGGTGGCGGATGCCGATTGTCTAAAGTGCGACTGAGAGGGCCGCCATGAACGTCATGAACCATTCAAAGACTTCCATCGGCGGCATCGGCCCGGCCCGGATCGCCGAGTTGCGCGCGACCGAAGCAGAAGTCTTCCGCCGGGCGCGGCCAAAATCGATGGCGAAAATCGGCAATGGCCTGCCCGGCTTCTTCGGCGGCGTGCCGATGCATTGGATGAACGACTGGCCGACGCCGTTCCCGATCCTCGTCGATAGGGCCAGGGGCGCCATCATCAGAGATATTGACGGCAACCGGCTCGACGATTTCTGCCTTGGCGACACCGGTTCGATGTTCGGCCATTCGCCGCCGCCGGTCGCACGCGCCATCCGCAGGCAGGCCGGACGCGGCCTGACCTACATGCTGCCTGCCGAGAACGCGCTCGCCATCGGGCCGTTGCTGCAGCAGCGCTTCGGTTTGCTGTCGTGGCAGATCGCGACGACGGCGACCGATGCCAACCGCTTCGCGCTGCGGGTTGCCCGCGCCGTTACCGGCCGGGAGAAGATACTGGTCTTCAACGGCTGCTATCATGGCTCGGTCGACGAGACGATGGTGCGGCTGGTCGCCGGGAAAGCGGTGAATCGACCGGGACTGGCCGGCGAGTTCCGCGACCTGACGCGGGCGACTGATGTCGTCGAGTTCAACGATCTGCCGGCGCTCGACGCGGCACTCCGGGGCAACGATGTCGCCTGCGTCATCGCCGAGCCGGTGCTGACCAATTCCTGCATGGTGCTGCCCGAAGCCGGCTTTCATGATGGTTTGCGGCGTCTCACCCGTGCGACCGGCACGCTGCTTCTAATCGACGAGACGCATACAATCTCGACCGGTCCCGGCGGCTATTCAAGCAAATACGGGCTGGAGCCGGACCTGTTCGTGCTGGGCAAGCCGATTGCCGGCGGCGTACCGGCGAGCGTCTGGGGCATGAGCGAAGACGTTGCGGCCCGCTATGCCGCTTATATCAGCCGGAAAGAGCCCGGCTACTCCGGCATGGGGACAACGCTGTCGGCCAATCCGCTGCAATTCGCAGCGATGCGCGCCACGCTCGAATACGTCATGACCGACGAGAACTACAGCCATATGGACCATCTGGCGCGGCGGCTCGACGCCGGGCTGACCGCCGTCATCGATCGCTATCGTCTGCCCTGGCATGTTGCTCGCGTCGGTGCCCGTGTCGAGTTCATCTGCGCGCCGGGCCCGCTGAGGAACGGCGGCGAAGCGGAAGCTGCGCACGTGCCGGAGCTCGAGGCGGCAATCCATGTCGCGCTGGTCAATCGCGGCGTGCTGATCGCACCCTTCCACAACATGATGCTGATCTCTCCTGCGACCAGCGCCGCCCAGGTGAACCGGCTGATCACTGCCTTCGGCGCGGTTGCGGCAAAGCTTACGGCGTGAGACAAGCTTGCGGCATGAAACAAGCGCCCAAGCAAAGTTTGAACCTGGTCACGGCATCCCCTTCGGGCTCGACGCCCGCCGAGGCGCAGGCCTTTCTCGACGCTCATCCCGAGATCGAAGCGTTCGACATCGTGCTGACCGACGCCAATGGCGTCGGGCGCGGCAAGATCGTGCGCCGGCATGAGTTGATGAGCATCTTCGAGGGGGGCCGGCACATGCCGATCTCGATCCTCGGCCTCGACATCACCGGCGAGGATGTTCACGAGACCGGGCTGATCTGGACGACGGGCGACGGCGACCTGCGGGCGTGGCCGATCCCCGGCACACTGGTGCCGCTGTTCGGCACCCAGCCGCCGCGCGGCCAGGTGCTGATGGCGATGTACCATCTCGATGGCCAGCCGATGTCGTCCGACCCGCGGCTGGCACTCGCCCGCCAGGTAGACATCCTCGCGGCCAAGGGCCTGCATCCGGCCGGCGCCTTCGAGCTCGAATTCTTCCTGCTCGCCAACGAGCGCGACGCCGAAGGCAAGGTGCAGCCGGCGCACGCGGTGCTTGACGGACGCCGCTCGGCCAAGACGGAGGTCTATTCCGTCGACCATCTGCACGGCATGGAGCCGCTGTTTTCCGACATCTACGCCGCAGCCAAGGTGCAAGGCATCCCGGCCGAGACGGTCATCTCGGAATATGCGCCCGGCCAGTACGAGCTGACGCTCAACTACCGCAAGGATGTGACGCGGGCGGCCGACGATCTCGTGATGCTCAAGCGACTGGTGCGGGCGCAGGCGCGCCGTCATGGTGTCACCGCTTGCTTCATGGCCAAGCCGATCGAGAAATATGCCGGCTCGGGCATGCATTTTCATGTCTCGCTGCTGGACGATGCCGGCAAGAATGTCTTTGCCGAAACCGGCGGCGAAAGCTGGTCGCTGCCGCTGCTGCGCGGCCTCGGCGGACTGATCCAGACGATGGCGGAATCGATGCTGGTCTTCGCGCCGCATGCCAATTCATGGCGGCGCTTCGTCTCGCAATCCTATGCGCCGGTGGCGCCGACCTGGGGCGTCAACAACCGTTCGGTGGCACTGCGTGTGCCGGCCGGCGATGCCAAGAACCGCCGCATCGAGCACCGGCCATCGGGCGTCGACGCGAATCCTTACCTAGTGGCGGCAACGGTGCTGGCCGGTGTCGTCAAGGGCCTCGACGAAGGCCTCGACCCCGGTCCCGAAACCACCGGCAATGGCTACGAATCGGCCGTCACGCGCACGACGATGCCGGTCGACTGGCGCGCCGCGATCGAGGCGGCAAGGGCGTCGAGTTTCCTCAAGGGCGCATTGGGCGAAGACCTGCACCGGACGTTCGTGGCGATCAAGCAATCGGAATATCTGCGCGTGGCGCGCACGGTCAGCGAACTGGATTATCACCTCTATCTGCACGAGGTGTAGGGCATCGCATCGTCGGCCATCCGCCGGTGAAGGCGCATGCGGAATAATTTCAACGGAACCTTCGGCGGGCTTTGCTCATTGCGTGTCTGATTGCAGCGAGCGAGCAAGGCCGCCTTAGTCATGATCGCCAGGATGCAGACAACCCCGACGCCGCACCATGCCAAAGTGCAGGCAAGACGCTTGCCTGCAAGCAAGTCTCCGGAAACGACAGAAATCGACGCCAGGACGATTCCTGAACTGCGCGAAACGGCCAAGATCTGCCGCCGCTGTCCGCTCTGGCACGACGCCACGCAGACCGTGTTCGGTGAGGGCCCTGATAAAGCCAAGGTGATCTTCGTCGGCGAACAGCCGGGCGACCAGGAGGACCTGGCGGGCAAGCCCTTCGTCGGTCCGGCGGGCAAGGTGTTCGACGCGATCCTGGACGATGCCGGCGTCGATCGGCTGAAAGTCTACGTCACCAACGCGGTCAAGCATTTCAAGTTCGAGCCGCGCGGCAAGCGGCGCATCCACTCCAAGCCGAACGCCGGCGAGGTGCAGGCTTGCCGCTGGTGGCTTGACAAGGAAATCGATCTGATCAAGCCCAATCTGGCGGTGGCGCTCGGCGCAACGGCGGCGCAGGCGCTGCTTGGCAAGGTGGTGCCGATCATGAAGATGCGCGGGGCCGTCGTGGAGCGCGACGATGGCTTGCGTGTCTTCGTCACCATCCACCCGTCCTTCATCCTGCGCATTCGCGAGCCGGCGGACAAGCAGGCAGAACGCGACCGGTTCCTGCAGGATATGAGAGCGGTGAAAAAGCTGATGGCCGCCTGAGCTATTTGATCAATATCGCCCGGAGATCGTTGACGTTTGTGCCGGTCGGACCGGGTACGAAAAGGTCATCTACGGCATTGAATGCCGTCCAGGCGTTGTTGCCGGCAAGCATGGCCTTGGCATCGACGCCCGCCTTATGCATCCGCGACACCGTCGAGCCGTCGGCGAAGGCGCCGGCATTGTCTTCCGAACCGTCAATGCCGTCGGTGTCGGCGGCCAGTGCGTGGACGCCCGCCATGCCGCTGACCCCAATGGCGAAGGCGAGCAGGAATTCCGAGTTGCGGCCGCCTTTGCCTTTCGCGCGCAAGGTCACGGTCGTCTCGCCGCCCGACAGGATCAGCACCGGTTTTGCGAATGGCCGGTTGCGCGTCGCCACTTCGCGCGCGATTGCAGCGTGGACGCCGCCGACCTCACGCGCCTCGCCCTCGATGGAATCGGAGAGAATGACCGCTTCGATACCTTGGTACCTGGCTTCGGCCGCAGCCGCTTCCAGCGATACGCCGGCCGAGGCGATCAGATGTACCTCGTTGCGCGAAAAACGCGGATCATCGACGCGCGGTGCATCGGCGGCCGGCGAATTGATGTGCGCCATCACTGAGGCCGGTAGTTTCATGTCATAGGCGGCGATCGACGCTAATGCATCTTCGCGGCTGCCGGAATCGGGAACGGTCGGGCCGGAAGCGACCAGCGCCGGGTTATCGCCCGGAATGTCGGAGACCACCAGCGACACCACCTTGGCTGGATAGGCAGCGGCCGCCAGCCTGCCGCCCTTGATCGTGGAAACATGTTTGCGGATGGTGTTCATCGCGGCGATCGGCACGCCGGAGGCGAGCAGCGCCTCGTTGACAGCGACCTCATCGGCCAGCGTCAGACCTTCGGCAGGTGACGGCAGCAGCGCCGAGCCGCCGCCCGAAATGAGCGCCACGACGAGGTCGTCCGCAGTCAGTCCCTGGACCTTTTCGAGCAGCCGTCGCGAGGCCTCCAGCCCCGCGGCATCCGGCACCGGATGCGCCGCCTCGATGATCTCGATGCGCCGGCAGGCCGCGCCATAGCCGTAGCGGGTGACGACCAAACCTTCGATCGGCCGGTCCCACACTTTCTCGAAAGCCGCCGCCATCTGCGCCGAGCCTTTTCCTGCACCGATGACGATCGTCCGTCCCTTCGGCCTTGCGGGCAAATGATCCTTGATCGTCCTCTGGGGATCGGCGGCGGCAACGGCGGCGTTGAAGATCGAAATGAGAAAGGACTTGGGATCGAGCGCGGTCATACTGAGCTACCACGGACGCTGTGCGAGCTTCTGCGGCGTTTGCGCTGCCCCTCACCCTTACCCTCTCCCCGTATAGAGACGGGGAGAGGGGATCGCCAGCGTTGGAGCGTTGCCCTTCTCCCCGTCACTACGCGGGGAGAAGGTGCCGGCAGGCGGATGAGGGGCAGCGCCAACGTCACGATGTTGCTTCCGGCGGCAGGACCAACTCCTGGCTATCGACGCCCAAGTAGCTACACAGCGTATGGACGACAACTCCGTGGTCCTCGCGCTCCGGTAGACCGGAGACGGCGATCACGCCGATGACGCCAGCGCCCTTGACAGTGATGGGAAAGCCGCCACCGGCCAGCACATAGTCGGCAACGTCCAGCCCCTCGCCGGGCTTGAAGCTGCGGTCGGGGCGCTGCTGCTCCAGCACAATGCGGTAGGTGCTTTTCAGGAACCGCCGCACGACGTTGATCTTGCGCCGCGCCCAGTCCGGATTGGAGGCGTTCGAGCCGGGCATTGCCGCATAGAACAGCGGCCGGTCGAAAGTTCTGATATCGACGATGATCGGCAGGTTTTCCTTGAGAGCCCGGTCGCGGATCGCCGAGCCGATCTCGAAAGCGACGGCTTCATCGAAGGCCGAAAAGACAAGCGTGGCTTCCTGTTTCTTGATCAGAGCGATGTCGTCCGCAACGGCCATGTCGTTCCCCTGTCGATCTCGCCTGTTGCTTTGGCGGATGGCTGCCGCCCGGTCAAGCCGGCCGCATACGACGGCTAAACCGCTATATCCGCCTTGGCCGCCCGGCCGGCGACATAGACCTCGCGCACGGCGCGGTCATCGCCGAGCGTCTGCAGCAGAAACAATTCCTCGGCGAGCGTGTCCGACGTCTCCACCCGCAGCCGCATCGCCGGCGTGGCGCGGGCGTCGAGCACGATGATATCGGCGTCGCTGCCTTCCTCCAGGGTGCCGATCTTTTCCGCAAGCGACAGCGCCTCGGCATTGCCGCGGGTCAGCTGCCAGAAGGACTGGAACGGATTGAGCTTCTCGCCGTTCAGCGCGATCACCTTGTAGCCCTCGTCCATGGTGCGCAGCATCGAATAGTTGGTGCCACCGCCGACATCGGTGGCGGCGGCGATGCGAAGCGGCTTCTCGCGGCGGCTATAGCGCTGATAATCGAACAGGCCCGAGCCGAGAAACAGGTTGGAGGTCGGGCAGAACACCGCCACCGAGCCGCTATCCGAAAGCACATCCGCCTCGCGTTCCGACAGGTGGATGCAATGGCCGAACAGGCTTCTGCGCCCGAGCAGCCCATAGTGTTCGTAGATGTCGGTGTAGTCCCGCGTCTGCGGGTACAATTGCTGCGTGAAGGCGATCTCGGCGTGGTTTTCCGACAGATGCGTCTGCATGTGCAGATCAGGATATTCGCGGCAGAGCGCGCCCGCCATCTCCAATTGCTCGGGCGACGAGGTGATGGCGAAGCGCGGCGTGATGGCATAGTGCTGGCGCCCCTTGCCGTGCCACTCATCGATCAACGCCTTGCTGTCGTCATAGCCCGATTGCGGCGTGTCGAGCACGCCGTCCGGCGCGTTGCGGTCCATCATCACCTTGCCGGCGATGTTGAGCATGTTGCGGTCGTGCGACTCGGCAAAGAACGCTTCGGCAGATTCCTTGTGTACCGAGCAATAGGCCGCGACTGTCGTGGTGCCATGCCGCAATACTTCATCCAGGAACAGCCTGGCGATACGGCGGCCATGCTGGGCGTTCTGGAATTTGGTCTCTTCCGGAAAAGTGTAGGTGTTCAGCCAGTCGAGCAGCTCGGCGCCGAAGGAAGCGATGACCTGCATCTGCGGAAAATGCGCGTGCGCATCGATGAACCCGGGCAGCAGCAGATGCGGCCTGTGGTCGATTTTTTTTGTTCCCTCGCCCGCCTTTTTCTCGACCTCGGCATAGGCGCCCGCGGCAACGATCCTTCCGTCGCGCATCAGCAGGCCGCCATCTTGCTCGTAGCGCCAGGCGGAATGGTCGTCGATGGTTTCGGGCCAGCGCAAAAACGACAGCGTGCGGCCGCGCAGCAGCGTGCTGGTCATGCTATTTCCCCGCGCCTTCGAACCAGGCTACCAGCAGTGCCCGTTCCTTGTCGGTGATCTGGGTGACGTTGGCGGGCGGCATGGCGTGGCTGCGTCCGGCCTGCAGGTAGATCTCGCCGGCGTGCTCGGCGATGCCGGCATCGGTGTCGAGCATCACGCCCTTCGGTGCGTGGTAAATGCCCGCGTAGGACGGCTCCGCCGCGTGGCACATCGAACAGCGGCCAAGGACCGTATCGCGCACGGCAGGGAAATGCGCCGAGGCAACGTAGACCTGTGCCGCCGAGGACGTTTTGACCTCGCCGGTCAGCAGCTTCGGTGCCGTCGACAGCCAGATGATGACGACGAACAGGACGGCGGCCGCCAGCCAGGTCCAGGTAGGATTGCCTTTGCGCGCATGCCTGGTGTTGAAATAGTGCCGGATCAGCACGCCGATGATGAACACCAGCGAGGCGATGACCCAGTTGAACTCTGTCCCGAACGCCAGCGGATAATGGTTCGACAGCATCAGGAACAAAACCGGCAGCGTCAGGTAATTGTTGTGCAGCGAGCGCTGCTTGGCGATCTTGCCGTATTTCGGATCGGGCTTACGGCCGGCGATCAGGTCGGCGACGACGATCTTCTGGTTGGGGATGATGACCATGAAAACGTTGGCCGACATGATCGTCGCGGTAATGGCGCCGAGATGCAGGAAGGCGGCGCGGCCGGTGAACAGGTGGGTCAGTCCCCAGGCCATGAATACCAGCACCCCATACAGCACCAGCATCAGGCCGGTGTCGCTGTTGCCGAGCGGCGAACGGCACAAGAGATCGTAGACCACCCAGCCGACGCCGATCGTCGCCAGCGACAGCAAGATGCCTGTAGGCACCGACATGGCAAGGACATTCGGATCGATCAGGAACAGGTCCGCCCCGGCATAGTAGACGACGCACAGCATGGCGAAGCCCGACAGCCAGGTGGCGTAGGATTCCCACTTGAACCAGGTCAGATGCTCGGGCATCTCAGCCGGCGCCACCAGATATTTCTGCACATGGTAGAAGCCGCCGCCATGCACCTGCCATTCCTCGCCGAAGGCTCCGGCAGGCATGCCCGGACGCTGGCGCAGCCCGAGATCGAGCGCGACGAAATAAAAGGACGATCCAATCCAGGCGATACCGGTGACGACGTGCAGCCAGCGCACGGCGAAACTCAGCCAATCCCAGAATATCGCGAAATCCATCATGAAAAAATCGTCCCTGCCGATCCACTGACTTTACGGACTGGAGCGCAAACGGAAAGAGCCGAGCTGCACGATGACTTTCAAAAAAATTTGGAAAATACTAGGCTCGTTACACGCTGCCACATGAGAGCCACGAAAGACGCATGGCCTATCTCGACAACATCGCCGTTTTCGTCCGCGTCGTCGAGCTCGGGAATTTATCGGCGGCTGGGCGCGACATGCGCATTTCGCCGGCAGTCGCTTCCAATCGCATCAAGGAGCTCGAGAAGCATCTCGGTGTCAGGCTGTTCAACCGCACGACGCGGCAGTTGATGCCGACCGAGCACGGCACGGTGTTCTACTCCGGCGCCAAGCAGGTGCTGGAGGCGGTCACCGAGGCGGAAGCGGCGGTCAGCGCGTTATCCGGGCAGCCGCGCGGCACCATAAAGGTGACAGCGCCGCTCGGCCTCGGGCGGCGGCTGGTGGCATCCGGCATCCCGGATTTCCACGACAGATACCCCGATATCGAGGTGCGGCTCCGGTTATCCGACCACAATGTCGATATCATGAAGGAAGGCATCGACGTTGCGTTCCGGCTGGGCATCATCGAGGATTCCAGCCTCAGGATGCGCGGCATCATGGACTGCGAACGCGTGCTGGTAGCGGCTCCGCAATATCTGGACGTGCGCGGCGAGCCGACCGAGCCGCAGGAGTTGATCGGCAAGAAACACGATTGCCTGATGCTGCGCTATTCCGGCGCGCGCGAATATGTCTGGACGCTGCAGACGCCGAATGGGCCGCAAAAGTTCGAGGTGCACGGCCCCTACGATACCGATGATGGCGACGTGCTGACCGGCTGGGCGCTGTCCGGCCGCGGTATCATCAACAAGCCGCGCTTCGAGGTCGAGCCGTTTATCCGCGACCAGCGGCTGAAGGTGATCCTGAGCAACACGCCGCCGACGCCGGTGCAGTTCGCCGCCGTCTACCCGCACAAGAAGCTGCAGGATCCGAAGGTGCGGCTGCTGCTCGATTTCATGGCCGAGCGCTGCCAGCGGCTGATCAGGGATATTCTGGCCGGCAAATGATCGCTGGCTGGCCGGTTGCTTTCCGTCCAGCCGGCGAGATAATTCTCAAGGAATCTCGCTCAACAGGGAAAGCGATGGCCAACGGCGCCACAATGTGTCTCGCCGTTTCACTGTCTCCGGAAGCCGCTCCTTCCCATCCGCCCGACGCCGGCCCGGACTTCAGTCTGCTGACGCGGTTCGTGCAAGAAGCCGAAGCGGCCGGTCTGGATATGGTGTTGCTCGGCGATTCCGCGACGGTTGCAGGCGGGCTGAACCGGCAAATGCGCTTCGAAGCAACGACCTTGGTGGCGGCCCTGGCGACGGTGACAAGCAGGATCGGCCTCGTCGCTGCCGCGTCGACGGTCGCCCACCAGCCCTATAATCTCGCGCGCCGTTTCGCCTCGCTCGATATCATCAGCCATGGCCGCACCGGCTGGAACGCGAGCATGATGCCCGACCCGCGCGAGGCCGCCAATTTCAGCCGGCCGGAAGGGTTTTCCTGCGACGATTTCCGCCTGCGCGCCGATGAATTCATCGGCATCGTGCAAGGCTTGTGGAAAGGCTGGGACGCAGACGCGCTGCTGTTCGACAAAGTTGGCGGCCGCTTCTTCGATCCCGAGAAGATGCACCTTCTCGACCACAAGGGCGAATACTTTTCCGTGCGCGGGCCGCTCAACGTGGCGCGGTCGCCGCAGGACACGCCGGTGCTGGTCATGTCCGGCCTGTCCGAGCCCGCCATGTATATCGCCGCCCGCACCGCCGATGTCGTCCTGCTCGATGAGCCATCGATCGAGCCGGCGAAGGCTGGCGATCTGAAGCGCCGTGCGCTTGCCTTCGGGCGCAGGCCGGAGGCGCTGAAAGTGCTGATGAACGTTACCGGCAGCGCCGAAATAACCGCCGCGCCGGACCTGTTTGCGGACAGGCTCGAAGAGTGCTTTCGCTCGAAAGCCTGCGACGGCTTCAACATCGCCATGCCGTTCACATCGGCGCTCGACGATTTCGTCGGTCTCGTGCTGCCGGAGCTTCGCCGCCGCGGCCTTGTCCGGTCCGGCTACAGCGCGGCGACACTGCGCGCCCATCTCGGGCTTGCAGGGGAGGATCGGCAATGAGCGCCGGTCGAGGCCAGATGAAGCTCGGCGCCTTCCTGTGGGCGACAGGCCACCACATCGCCGCCTGGCGTCATCCGCAGGCGCATGTCACGGCCGGCATCGACATCGATCATTGCATCCAGCTGGCGCGGACGGCGGAAGCGGCAAAGTTCGACATGATCTTCTGCGAGGACGCCGCCGGCGTGCGTGAGGCCAATGTCAACATCGCCAGCCAAACGTCGCGCTCGATCGGCTTCGAGCCGATCAGCCTGCTTGCGGCGCTCGCGGTGCAGACGGAGCGCATCGGCCTCGTCTCAACGGCGTCGACGAGCTATAACGAGCCTTACGGGCTGGCGCGAACCTTCCTGTCGCTCGACCATCTGAGCGGCGGGCGTGCCGGCTGGAACCTTGTCACTTCGGCCAGCCAGATCGAGGCCGCCAATTTCGGCTCGACCGGTCTGCGCCCGCATGCCGACCGCTACGAACGGGCGCGCGAATTCGCTGCCGTGGTTGCTGGCCTTTGGCAAGGCCAGGGCGGACACGAAGGCAGAAGCTTTTCGGTGCGCGACCCGCTCGATCTGCCGCGCTCGCCACAAGGTGCACCGGTCATGGTTCAGGCGGGAGCGTCGGATGAGGGCCGCGATCTTGCCGCCCGGACCGCCGATGTGGTGTTCACTGCGGCGCAAACATTCGAGGAGGCAAAGGCCTTCTACGACGACCTCAAGGGACGGCTGGCGCCCCATGGGCGCGAGCCGGAGGACGTCAAGATCATGCCCGGCGTCGCGCCGGTCGTCGCGGCAAGCGAAGCGGAAGCCCGGGCAAAACATGATGAACTGCAGGAGCTGATACCGGACGATGTCGGTGTCGCGCTGCTTTCCAGCTATCTCAGCATATCCGATCTCGCGCGCTATCCCATCGACGGACCGCTGCCCGAGCTGCCGGCCAGCGAAGGCATGCAGAGCCGGCAGGCGCTCGTCATCGAGCAATCACGCCGCGACAAGCTGTCCATTCGCCAGCTTGCCCGTCATTTCGCCGGCGCGCGCGGCCATTGGCGCGTCGTCGGAACGCCCGCCCAGATCGCCGACGAGCTCGAGGCACGCTTCGAGGGCGGCGCCGCAGACGGTTTCAACGTCATGCCATCCTATTTTCCCGGCCAACTCGATGCCTTTGCCACACTAGTCGTCCCGGAGCTACAGCGGCGCGGGCTGTTCCGTACGGATTATGAAGGCAGCACGCTGCGCGACCATCTGGGCTTGAAAAGGCCGGCGTAAACGACGAGCGGAACGAAAGTCGGAGATCGCCGTTTTGGGATGCTGTGCCGCGCGGCGATGAGGGCGTCTGCGCGCATGTTCGATTGACCTTCCACAAACTTCGCCCTCTTCAAACCAAGCGGACGCAACCGCCACAGGAGCCGATCATGGATGCCATCGCCACCCGCAACGACCTGCAATCCAATGCCAAGAAAGAGTGTATCGATCTTCTCAATGCCCGCCTCGCCGACGCCATCGATCTGGCCTTGATCACCAAGCAGGCGCACTGGAACGTCAAGGGACCGCAATTCATCGCCATCCACGAGATGCTCGACACGTTCCGCGAGGAGCTCGACGGCCATGTCGACACCATTGCCGAGCGCGCCGTACAGCTCGGCGGGACGGCGCTCGGCACATCGCAAGAGGTGTCGAAGGCGACTATGCTCGAGGCCTATCCGACCGACATCCACAAGACCCGGGATCATCTGGCGGCGCTGATCGACCGCTATGCCGCAACCGCCAAGCGGGCACGCGCGGCGATCGAAGAGGCGGCCGGCGCGGGCGATGCCGACACCGCCGACATCTTCACCGCCTATTCACGCTCGCTCGACAAATTGCTGTGGTTCCTTGAGGCGCACACGCAGGAGAAGGAATAGCCAAAACGTCAGCCAGCCATCGCCTTGCGGTGAGGGGCTTTGGACTGAGCGAACGGTGCCGCCGCATGGCCGGCCAACGCTGTCATAATCTCGGCTACGGCGAGTGCGGCGATCACCTGCGGGCGCTTGTCTTTCACCGCATCGCCGCCGATCGGCGAGACGAGGCGGGCAAATTCCGCCTCGCTTCCGTCCGCCGACTTAAGGAACCAGTTCCGGAAGGTCGCCTTCTTGGTCCTGGAGCCGATCATGCCGACATAGGCGACATCCCGGCGTTTCAGCGCCTCGGCGACGATCAGGAAGTCCAGCGCATGGTCATGTGTAAGGACGACGAAGGCGGATCCAGCCGGGGCTTCGCGCACCATCGCCTCAGGCATCGGCGTCAGCTTGGTTTCGACCGCTTCCGGCATGCCTTTGAGCGCCTCGGCTCGCGTCTCGACAACGACGACATGCACCGGCAGCAAGGCCATCGCGGAGGCCAGCGCCTGGCCGACATGGCCGCCGCCGAGGATGTAGACATGCGGTCGCTGCGCTTCCTCGGTTTCCGCCGCCGCAACCAGCTTGGCTTCAAGCGCGGGGTCGACTAGCTGGATCAGCAGCTCGACCCTGCCGCCGCAGCACTGCCCGATGTCCGGGCCGAGCGCGATGTCGAGGGTGGCGCGGATATCCCTCCCCCTTGAGGGGAGGGTGGCGGCGAAGCCGCCGGGTGGGGTCGCCGCGGCAGTGCTCGACGCGCTGGCGGTACCTTCTGAGACGACCCCCTCTGGCCGCTCCGCGGCCATCTCCCCCTCAAGGGGGGGGAAAAGCATCTGTCGCGCTTTGTCGATCGCCATGTATTCGAGCTGGCCGCCGCCGATCGTACCGAAAGTGGCCGATCCTGAGACGAGCATGAAGGCACCCGTCTCGCGCGGCGTCGAACCTTTTGTCCGGGCCACCTCAACGAAGGCGACCCGGCCGGCGCCGGCAAGAAAGGCTTTCAGGCTCTGCACTTTCGCGTTCATCATTTGCGTTCCCTATCGGGAAATATAGAGTTTTTCGGCCTGAATTGCACGTTTTCCGGGATTCAAGTGCCGGTTTTGGCTTCCCGCTTCAGCCGTTCGATCGCCATCAGCACACGCTCCGGCGTGGCCGGCGGGTCGAGGCGCGGGCAGATCTTGTGGCTGGCAACGCTCGCAACTGCGTCCGACAGCGCATGCAGCACCGACATTGCGAGCGGAAAGGGCGGCTCGCCGACCGCCTTGGAGCGGTGCACCGTCGGCTCGCCTGCTTGCGCCCAGTCGGCCAAAGTCACATTAAAAATCTTCGGCCGGTCCGACGCGAGCGGGATCTTGTAGGTCGATGGCGCATGGGTGCGCAGCCGCCCCTTGTCGTCCCACCACAGTTCCTCCGTCGTCAGCCAGCCCATGCCCTGGATGAAGCCGCCCTCGATCTGGCCGAGGTCGATGGCGCGGTTCAGCGAGCGGCCGGTTTCGTGCAGGATGTCGGTGCGCTCGACGACATATTCGCCGGTCAGCGTATCGACCGAGACTTCCGAGCACGCGGCGCCATAGGCGAAATAGTAGAAGGGATGGCCCTCGCCCTTGTCGCGGTCCCAATGGATTTTCGGCGTCTTGTAGAAACCCGCCGCCGAAAGCTGGATGCGCGCCATATAGGCCTGCCTGACGAGATCGGCGAAGGCGATCTCCTGGTTTCCGATGCGCACGCGGTTGGGCAAGAACAGCACCTGGTCGCGCGGCACCTGGTATCTCTCGACGGCGAAATTGATCAACCGGTCCTTGATCTGGCGGGCGGCATTCTGCGCCGCCATGCCGTTGAGATCGGAGCCGGAAGACGCGGCGGTGGCCGAGGTGTTCGGCACCTTGCCGGTCGTCGTCGCGGTGATCTTGACCTGATCGAGGTCGATCTGGAACTCTTCCGCCACGACCTGCGCCACCTTGACATAGAGGCCCTGCCCCATCTCGGTGCCGCCGTGGTTCAGATGCACCGAACCGTCGGTATAGACATGCACCAGCGCGCCGGCCTGGTTGTAGTGGGTGGCGGTGAACGAGATGCCGAACTTGACTGGCGTCAGCGCCAGTCCGCGCTTGATGAAGCGGCTGTTGGCATTGAAAGCATCGATGGTGCGGCGGCGCCTCGCATAGTCGGAACTCGCCTCCAGCTCGGCGACGATGCGGTGGATGATGTTGTCCTCGACCGTCTGGTGATAGGGCGTGATGTTGCGGTCGCTGGTGCCGTAGAAATTCTTCTTGCGGATTTCGAGCGGGTCCTTGCCGACGGCAAACGCGACTTCGTCGATGACGCGCTCGGCGCCGACCATGCCTTGCGGGCCGCCGAAGCCGCGAAAGGCAGTGTTCGATACCGTGTTGGTGTAGAGCGGCGCCGATTGCGCGTGCACCGCCGGCCAGAAATAGGTGTTGTCGCAATGGAACAGCGCGCGGTCAGTGACCGGGCCGGACAGGTCGGCCGAGAAGCCGCAGCGCGCCGCGAACATGAAATCTACGCCCAGAATATTGCCCTGGTCGTCGAAGCCGACCTCGTAGTCGACGAGGAAATCGTGGCGTTTGCCGGTGGCAATCATGTCGTCGTCGCGGTCGGGCCGGATTTTCACGGCCCGATGATGTTTCTTCGCGGCAATAGCCGCCAATGCCGCAAACTGATTGCCTTGCGTTTCCTTACCGCCGAAAGCGCCGCCCATCCGGCGGATTTCCACCGTCACCGCATGGCTCGGAACACCGAGCGCATGGCTGACCATGTGCTGGATTTCGCTCGGGTGCTGGGTCGAGGAATAGATGGTGACGTCGTGGTCCTCGCCGGGGATGGCCAAGGCGATATGGCCTTCGAGATAGAAATGCTCCTGGCCGCCTATGCGCATTTTTCCCTTCAGCCGGCGCGGCGCCGCCTTGATCGCAGCCGCTGCATCACCGCGCTTCAGCGTCAGCGGCGGCGTGACCAGCTTATCTTTCCGGGGATCGAGCTCACCGACATCGGCGACGGACGGCAATTCCTTGTATTCGACCTTGGCCAGCGTCGTTGCACGGCGCGCCTGCTCGCGGGTTTCGGCAATGACGCAGAAGATCGGTTGGCCAAAGAATTGCACCTTGCCGTCGGCCAGCACCGGCTCGTCGTGACGGCCGGTCGGCGAAATGTCGTTCTCGCCTGGCACGTCGCTCGCCGTCAGCACGTCGATGACGCCGGGTGCGGCGCGCACCGCCGAAAGGTCCATGCTGGTGATGGTGGCATGCGTCGCCGTCGAAAGCCCAAGGCAGCCGTGCAGCGTGCCGGCCGGTTCCGGCATGTCGTCGATATAGACGGCCGTGCCACTGACATGCTTGTGCGCGGAATCATGGCGCTGGTCGGTGGCGACGCCGCCGGCGATTTTTTGCGCCTTCAGATTGGGGGTGGCGTGCTTGTTCATCATGCCGCCTCGTGCCGTGATACCTGGATCGGCGCCCGGGTGCCGGTGGTTTCGGCAAAGAAGCGCAGCAGCAGGTTGCGCGCCGCCAGCGCCCGGTATTCGGCGCTTGCCCGCATGTCGGTCAGCGGCGTGAAATCGTCGGCATACGCGGCCATCGCCGCCTCGACCGTCGCTTCCGTCCAGGGCTTGCCAAGCAATGCCTTTTCGACGCCAAAGGCTCGCTTCGGCGTTGCCGCCATGCCGCCATAGGCGATACGCACATCCGCCACCGTGCCATGCTCGGCGAGCTTCAGGAAAAACGCGCCTAGCGCTGCTGTGATGTCTTCGTCGCGGCGCTTGGAGATTTTGTAGACGGCAAATTTCGTCTCGCTGCCTGGCACCGGAACATGCACGGCCTCCACGAATTCGCCGGGCTGCCGGTCCTGCTTGCCATAGGCGATGAAAAACTCCTCGAGCGGGATCGTTCGACGCTTGTCGCCGCGGCGCAGCGTCAGGCGGGCACCGAGTGCGATCAGCGGCGGCGGCGTGTCGCCGATCGGCGAACCGTTGGCGATATTGCCGCCGATGGTGCCCATGTTGCGCACCTGATCGCCGCCGATTCGATCGAACAGCGGGCCGAGCGCCGGGATGCGTTTCGCCAGCGTCGAGAAGGCTTCGCTATAGGTGACACCGGCGCCGATCGAGACGACGCCCTTGTCCTCGGAAATCCCGCACAGACCATCGAGATTGCCGATGAAAACCGCCGGCGCAATATCGCGCATGTGCTTGGTCACCCAAAGGCCGACATCGGTCGAACCCGCGACGATAGTGGCGCCCGGCTCCTTGACCAGCACGCTGGCCAGATCGTCGGCATTGGCCGGCACGATCAGCCGCTTATTGCCGGAGCCGATCTCAATGCGCGAACCGTCCTTCATCGCTTCGAGCTTGGTCGTGACTGCCTTGCGCTCCGCCGCCAACGGATCCTTTGTCGCCTTGCCGTAGCTGGAGATGGCACGTGCGGCGCGCATGATCGCCTCGTAGCCGGTGCAGCGGCAGAGATTGCCTTGCAGCGCCTTTTCGATGGCGGCGTCCGACGGCTCCGGCGCCCGCATCCACAGAGCATAAAGCGACATGACGAAACCCGGCGTGCAGAAGCCGCATTGCGAGCCGTGGAAATCGACCATCGCCTGCTGCACGGGATGCAGTTTTCCTGCGTCGCCGCGCAGATGCTCGACGGTCACGACATGCGTGCCGTCTAGCGAGCCAAGTAAGCGGATGCAGGCATTGACGCTTTCATAGACCAGTGTTCCACCGGAGAGCCTGCCGACCAGCACCGTGCAAGCGCCACAGTCGCCCTCGGCGCAACCTTCCTTGGTGCCGCGCAGCGAGCGGTCGAGCCGCAGCCAATCGAGCAGGGTCTGGTCGGGTGCAACCGTGCTGAGCGCGACGTCCTCGCCATTGAGGATGAAGCGGATTTCATTGCGTGTCTTGATTCCGGCCATCTCAGCTTCCCCGGTAAGTCGAATAGCCGTACGGGGACAGAAGCAGTGGCACATGATAGTGCACCGGCTCGGCCATACCGAAGCGGATCGGCACATGGTCGATGAAGGCCGGTTCCGCCAGATTTGTCCCTTGCCGGCGCAGATAATCGCCGGCCGCAAAGACCAGCTCGTATTCGCCGGTACGGAATTCCGCGCCGGCAAGCAGCGGAGCATCGCAACGGCCGTCATCATTGGTGACGACCGTTTTCAGATGCGTCCGGGCCTGACCGTCAAGATGATAGAGCTCGATCGACAGACCGGCCGCCGGTTTGCCGGCCGCAGTGTCGAGGACGTGGGTCGTCAGGCGCCCGCCTTCGGCTTTCGACGTTTCCGCCACTGGCTGCTCCATTCCCTGCACAGTCGAACACTATTCATGAATTGTGCGCCAATTAAAGGCGATGCATAAGTCCCGGTCGAGCGAAGCGTGACAAAAACACTTTCAAAAATTTCGGGGGAATGCGCAGGCACTCCTTTCGACTATCCTGATCACAATTTCCGGCAGGAGCGACAATGCGTTACGAACGAGACATGCGCGGCTACGGAGCCAATGCGCCGGATCCGAAATGGCCCGGAGGCGCCCATGTCGCGGTGCAGTTCGTCGTCAATTACGAGGAAGGCGGCGAGAACTGCGTCCTCCACGGCGACAAGGCTTCGGAAGCTTTCCTGTCTGAGATCGTCGGCGCCGCGCCCTGGCCCGGCCAGCGCCACTGGAACATGGAATCGATCTACGAATACGGCGCCCGCGCCGGCTTCTGGCGATTGCTGCGCCTGTTCAGCCAGGCACAAGTGCCGGTCACCTGTTACGGCGTCGCCACGGCCCTGGCGCGTTCGCCCGACCAGGTCGCGGCGATGCAGGAGGCCGGCTGGGAGATCGCTTCGCACGGGCTGAAATGGATCGACTACCGCGACCATCCCCCGGAAGACGAGCGCCGCGACATGGAGGCGGCGATCCGGCTGCATTATGAGGTCACAGGGGCGCGGCCGACCGGCTGGTACACCGGCCGCACCTCGATCAACACGGTGCGGCTGGCGGCGGAAGAGGGCGGCTTCGACTATGTGTCGGACACCTATGACGACGAGCTACCCTACTGGTTCGAGCATGTGGCACCGGACGGGTCGGCGAAGCCGCAGCTGGTCATCCCCTATACGCTCGACGCCAACGACATGCGCTTTGCCACGCCGCAAGGCTTCAACTCGGGCGACCAGTTCTTTGCCTATCTCAGGGATAGTTTCGATACGCTCTATGCCGAGGGCAAGGCAGGACGGCCGCGCATGATGAACATCGGCCTGCACTGCCGCCTCGTCGGCCGGCCGGGCCGGGTCGCGGCACTGAAGCGCTTCATCGACTACGTCAAATCACACGACAAGGTCTGGCTGGCACGGCGCATCGACATCGCAAAACATTGGCAGGAGACGCATCCGTTCCGGTTGCCGGCGCTGCGCCCGTCGAAAATGGAATTCGAGGCCTTCGTCCATACATTTGGCGGCGTGTTCGAGCATTCGCCGTGGATTGCCGAGCGCGCTTATGAGCTGGAGCTCGGCCCGGCGCATGACAGTGCCGGCGGCCTGCACAATGCGCTCTGCCGCGTCTTTCGCGCGGCAAGCGAGGCCGAGCGGCTTTCCGTGCTCAATGCCCACCCCGACCTTGCCGGAAAACTGGCGCAGAGCAAGCGGCTGACGGCGGAATCGTCGAGGGAACAGGCTTCGGCCGGCCTCGACGCGCTGACCGACAAGGAGCGCGAGCTGTTCGCAAAACTCAATGCCGCCTACGTCACCAGTTTCGGTTTCCCCTTCATTATTGCGGTGAAAGGCAAGACCAAGGCGGAGATCCTGGCCGAGTTCGAGGCGCGTATTGGCAACAGCCACGATGTCGAATTCGAAACCGCCTGCAGACAGGTCGAGCGCATCGCGCTGCTTCGTCTCAAGGACATGCTTCCGCAATAGGCTTTGGCTGCCGCGATAGGCCCTGGCTTCCGCAACAGGCTTGAATTTATGGATATGATGAAAATGGCCGAGCGAACCTATTATGCGCCGCAGGGCGGACATCCCGGCCAGAGCGAATTGCTGACCGGCCGCGCTGTGTTCACACAGGCCTATGCCGTCATCCCCAAGGGCGTGATGCAGGACATCGTCACCAGCGCCTTGCCGTTCTGGGATGGGACACGCGTCTGGGTGCTGTCGCGGCCGCTGTCGGGTTTTGCCGAGACGTTTTCGCAATATATCGTCGAGCTCGCGCCTGGCGGCGGCAGCGACCACCCTGAGCTTGACGCCGCCGCCGAAGGTGCGCTGTTCGTGGTCGAAGGCGAGTTAAGCGTTTCGCTTGCCGGCAAGAAACATAGCTTAAGGCCGGGCGGCTTTGCCTTCCTGCCGCCGGCGAGTGGGTGGACGGTGCACAATGAAAGCGGCGCCGCCGTCCGCTTCCACTGGATTCGCAAGACTTATGATGCAGTCGACGGCATCGAGCCGCCGCAAGCGTTCTTCGTCAACGAACAGGACATCGCGCCGACGCCGATGCCGGGTACCGAAGGCCGATGGGCAACCACGCGCTTCGTCGATCCGGCCGACATGCGCCACGACATGCATGTCACCATCGTCACGCTCGAGCCGGGCGCGGTCATTCCTTTCGCCGAGACGCATGTCATGGAGCACGGGCTCTATGTGCTGGAGGGCAAGGCGGTCTATCGTCTCAACCAGGATTGGGTCGAGGTCGAGGCTGGCGATTATATGTGGCTGCGCGCCTTCTGCCCGCAGGCTTGTTATGCCGGCGGGCCAGGCAAATTCCGCTATCTCCTCTACAAGGACGTCAACCGCCACGCCAAGCTTGGCAGCGCCGGCGTCGCGAGACCCACACCATGACCCGCATCGTCGCGCGGCCGCTGACCCGCGAGAATTTCGCCGAATTCGGCGACGTCATCGATATGGGCGGCGACAACCATTATCCGATCAATGGCGGCAAGGCCGAGCGCTACGATGACCTCGCCACCGCGGAAGCACGAGGGCCGAATGCGCGCGTGCTGATCTCGATGGTGCGTGGCACGCCCTATGAGCTGCCGTTGAAGCTGACCATGGTGGAGCGCCATCCGTTCGGCAGCCAGGCCTTCATCCCGTTGTCACCACGGCCGTTCCTGGTCGTCGTCTGCCATGATGGCGAGGAAGGACCTGGCGAGCCGCACGCCTTCATCACCGCGCCCGGGCAAGGCGTCAACTACCCGCGCAATCTGTGGCACGGCGTGCTGACGCCGATCGGCGATGTCCAGGATTTTGTGGTCGTCGACCGCGGCGGCGACGGCTCCAATCTCGAAGAGTGCCATTTCTCGCACGCCTACGAGATCGATCTTCCCGACGGGATTAGATGATGACCGACATTTCGCTGATCGATCGCCTGCTCGACGTCATCGAGCACGACATCGTGCCGAAGACCGTCGAAGGCGTTGCGGACGGCAACAAGTTGTTCGGCGCGGCCATTCTGCGCAAGGACGACCGCTCGCTGGTGCTTGCCGAAACCAACAACGAGACCGAAAACCCGCTCTGGCACGGCGAGGTGCATTGCCTGAAGCGCTTCTACGAAATGCCTAAAGCCGAACGCGTCGATACCAAGGAGGCTATCTTCCTCTCCAGCCACGAGCCCTGCTCGCTCTGCCTGTCGGCGATCACCTGGACCGGCTTCGACAATTTCTTCTATCTGTTCAGCCACGAGGACTCGCGCGACAGCTTCGACATCCCGCACGATCTGAAGATTCTGAAAGAGGTCTTCACCCTCGATCCCGGCGGCTACAATGCCGAGAATGCCTATTGGAAGAGCTTTTCGATCCGCAAATTGGTGCACTCGCTGCCCGACCCCGAGCGCGGTCGGCTGGAAGCGCGCATCCACACAATATCAGCGCGCTATGACGAATTGTCCGCCGCCTATCAAGCAAGCAAGGCCGAAAACGACATACCGCTGAATTGACGCGGATTGACCAGCCGAATTCGTTGACTGGCCCATGACGCGCTCTCACGGGCTCCATCATCTGGCGCTCCTGGAGTTCGCCCGCATGAAAATCGTCACTGAATTCCCACGAAAGATCGTCGAATTTCCGGATATAGGGATCATCATGCCGGACGGCTGCCGGCTGTCGGCGCGGGTGTGGATGCCGGCCGATGCTGCCGACGATCCGGTGCCGGCGATCCTCGAGCACCTGCCCTACCGCAAGCGCGACGGCACGATCTATCGCGATCAGCTGACGCATCCCTATTTCGCAGGCCACGGCTACGCCTCGATCCGCGTCGACATGCGCGGCAATGGCGATTCCGAAGGGCTGATGGACGATGAATATTCCGAGCAGGAACTGCAGGACGCCTGCGACGTCATCGCCTGGGCGGCGGCGCAGCCCTGGTGCAACGGCAATGTCGGCATGATGGGCATTTCCTGGGGCGGCTTCAACTGCCTGCAGGTAGCAGCCAAGCAGCCGGCAGCGCTGAAGGCGGTCATCAGTCTCTGTTCGACGGTCGACCGCTATGCCGACGACATTCACTACAAGGGCGGCTGCCTGCTGATCGAGAATTTTGGCTGGGCCTCGACCATGCTGTCCTATTCGTCGCGGCCGCCGGATCCGTTGCTGGCCGGCGACAACAGATGGCGCGACCTGTGGCTGACCCGGCTGGAGAACCAGCCCTTTCTGGCGCCGCTATGGCTGAAACACCAGCATCGCGACGCCTATTGGAAGCGCGGCTCGATCTGTGAAGACTATTCGGCGATCCATGCCGCGGTGCTGTCGATCGGCGGCTGGCATGACGGCTATCGCAATACGATTTCCCATCTCGCCGCCAACATCCAGGCGCCGGTCAAGGGCATCGTCGGCCCGTGGATCCACAAATACCCGCATTACGCCGCGCCCGAACCGCGCATCGGCTTCCTGCAGGAGGCCTTGCGCTGGTGGGACCGCTGGCTGAAGGACATCGACACCGGCGTCGAGGCCGACCCCGCCTACCGCGCCTATGTCATGGACAGCGTGCGTCCGGCGCGCTGGCATCCCGAGCGGCCGGGCCGCTGGGTCGCTGAATCGGAATGGCCGTCACCTAACATCAAGACGCAAGAGGTTGAGCTTATCGCTGAAGGCAACCACGCTATCGTCGCTTCGCCGCAAAGCTGCGGCCTCGCCGGCGGCGAATATTTCCCCTTCACCTTCGGCCCGGAACTGCCGGGTGACCAGCGCCCCGACGATGCGCTGTCGGTGTGCTTCGACCAGCCGGTGCTGACCGAAACGGTCGACATTGTCGGTGCTCCCGAAGTTGTGGTCAGGGTCTCGTCGGACCGGCGCCAGGCGAACATCGCGGTTCGGCTGTGCGACGTCCACCCGGACGGCGCGTCGGAACTCATCTCCTACGGCGTGCTCAACCTGACGCATCGCAACTCGCACGAATTTCCCGAAGCGCTGGTGCCCGGCGAAACCGTCAGCGCCCGGGTGGTGCTCGACCAATGCGCCTATCGCGTGCCGGCCGGCCACCGCTTGCGCGTTGCCGTTTCGAACGCCTATTGGCCGATGATCTGGCCGTCGCCGGAGCCGGTCCGGCTCGAATTGTCGGCCGCGACATTGATGCTGCCGCTGCGCCCGCCGGCGACAGGCGACGAGGTCACCTTCCCCGCTCCCGAAAGCGCCACGCCCTGGGCAACCGAAACGGTCCGCGCCGCCAATTCCGAGCGTCATGTCGATCGCGACGAAAAGACCGGAATGACCACGCTTTCCATCGTGGACGATTTTGGTGAGGTGCGCGACCTGGAGCATGGCCTCGCCAATGGCAGCGTCGCCAGAGAGACATGGGCGATCCATCCCGACAATCCGCTGTCAGCCTCGGGCAAGGCGCATTGGACCCAGACGCTGTCGCGAAATGGATGGTCGGTGCGCACCGAAACCTTCGCCGAAATGCGCTCCGACGCGCAAAGCTTCGTGGTTAGCGCCAGAATTGAAGCCTATGAAGGCGAGAAACTCGTCTTCGAGCGCAACTTCGAGGAGAAAATCCCGCGCGCACTGCTTTGAGCGCTTATAGCGATTGGTCCAATTGCGACGCACGATTTACGCCACGGCATGTCGCATTCGGTCTTGCTTACCGCTTTCCCTTACGGTCATTATTCTCCCGATAGAAATGAGAAAAACGACCATAAGGTCGGACCAACAGAGTGAGGAACTCAACATGTCAAACGAACTGGAATATCTGAGCCGGCGCGTTGCGTCCGGCAAGCTGAGCCGTCGCGATTTTCTCGGCCGGGCAGCAGCGCTTGGCGTCACCGCAACCATCGCCAATTCGCTGCTATCCAGCGCTTCCCGCGCGGCGGGTCCGGTCAAGGGCGGCACGCTCAAGGCCGGCCTGGTCGGTGGCGAGTCCACCAACAGCCTCGATCCGGCGCTGTTTATGACGCAGGTGCCGTTCGCCTTCGGCAAGATGTGGGGCGAACTGATCGTCGAACTGTCTCCCGAAGGCAAGCTCGAGAACCGCATCGCCGAAGAGATCGGCTCGTCGGACGACGCCAAGACCTGGACGCTGAAGATCCGCGATGGCGTCGAGTTCCACAACGGCAAGAAGGTGACCGCAGAGGACGTGGCCGCCACCCTCGAACGCCATTCGGACGAGAAGTCAAAGTCCGGTGCGCTCGGTTACATGAAAGGCATCGAGAGCATCAAGGCCAGCGGCAAGGAAGTGGTGCTGACGCTGAAGGAGCCGAATGCCGACCTGCCCTACCTGCTTAGCGACTATCACCTGATCATTCAGCCGAATGGCGGCAAGGACAAGGCCGATGCCGGCATCTCGGCGGGTCCTTACAAGGTCACCACCAACGAGCCCGGCGTGCGCCATGGCGGCGAGCGCTTCGCCAATTATTGGCAGGGCGACAAGATGGGCCATGCCGACCAGATAGAGATCATCGTCATCAACGACGCCACGGCGCGTACGGCCGCCCTGCAGGGCGGCCAGGTCCACATGATCAACCGCGTCGAGCCGAAGATCGTCGATCTGATCAAGCGCGTGCCCGGCGTCACCATCCGCAACCATTCGGGACCCGGCCACTACGTCTTCATCATGCACTGCAACACCGCGCCGTTCGACAACAACGATTTGCGGATGGCGTTGAAGCTGGCGATCGACCGCGAGGAGATGCTGAACAAGGTGCTGCGTGGCTATGGCTCGCTCGGCAACGACTTCCCGATCAATGCATCGTACCCGCTATTCACCGAGATCGAGCAGCGCAAATACGATCCCGACAAGGCCAAGTTCCACTACAAGAAGTCGGGCCATGACGGTGCCGTCCTGCTCCGGACGTCGGACGTCGCCTTCCCCGGTGCCGTCGATGCTGCACAGCTGTTCCAGCAGAGTGCTGCCAAGGCCGGCATCACGCTGGAGATCAAGCGCGAGCCGGGCGACGGCTATTGGTCGGAAGTCTGGAACAAGCAGCCCTTCTGCGCCTCCTACTGGGGCGGCCGGTCGACGCAGGACCAGATGTACTCGACTGCCTATCTGTCGACGGCCGACTGGAACGACACACGGTTCAAGCGTCCGGATTTCGACAAGATGGTGCTGGCGGCTCGCGCCGAGCTCGACGAGGCCAAGCGCAAGGCAATGTACCACGACATGGCTGTGATGGTGCGCGACGAGGGCGGCCTGATCCTGCCGATGTTCAATCAGTTTATCGACGCGACGGGCGCCAAGGTTGCCGGGTGGGTGGATGATCCGCATCAGGAGTTGATGAACGGATATGCTCTGGCGAAGTGCTGGCTCGAAGCCTGAGCCCGGCCTTGCGGATATGTCCTCACCCATCGTGAAACTGGTGGCCCAGCGCATTGCGCTGGGCATTCTGCTGCTGTTGGCCGTTTCGGTCCTGATCTTCGCCGGCACCCAGATCCTGCCCGGCGACGTCGCGCAAGCCATCCTAGGACAGTCGGCGACACCGGAGTCGCTCGCCAATCTGCGCGAGCAGCTCGGCCTCAATGATCCCGCTTACATCCGTTATTTTCGCTGGCTCGGCGGCATTCTGACCGGTGATCTCGGCACGGCGATGTCGAGCGGTCAGGATATCGCAACCTCTATCAAGGGAAGGCTGTGGAACACGCTGTTCCTCGCCTTCTGGGCGGCGGTCGTCGCGGTGCCGCTGGCGATCATCCTCGGGCTGATCGCGGTGCGCTACCGCAATGGCTGGGTCGACAAGCTGATCTCGGGACTGGCGCTGGCCTCGACGTCCTTCCCGGAATTCTTCGTCGGCTATGTGCTCGTCTTTTTCTTCGCGGTGCAACATCAATGGTTTCCCGCCATTTCCACTGTCTATGACGGGATGCCTTTCGGCGAACGCATTCAGGCCATCGCACTGCCGGCGGCGGCGCTGACCCTGGTGGTGCTAGCCCATATGATGCGCATGACGCGCGCCGCGATCCTCAATGTCATGCAGTCGGCCTATGTCGAAACCGCCGAACTCAAGGGGCTTTCGGCCTTCGCGGTCATCCGCAGGCATGCCTTCCCCAATGCCATTGCGCCGATCATCAACGTCGTCATGCTCAATCTCGCTTACCTGATCGTCGGCGTCGTCGTGGTCGAAGTTATCTTTGTCTATCCAGGCATGGGCCAATACCTCGTCGACCACGTCACCAAGCGTGACGTGCCGGTGGTGCAGGCGGTCGGGCTGATCTTCGCCGCCGTCTACATCAGCCTGAACATCATCGCGGACATAGCGGCGATCATCGCCAATCCGCGCCTCAGACATCCGAAATGAGGGGGGCGGGTATGCTCGTCATCAAACGCATCCCCATCCCGGCATTGGTCGGCATCGTGCTGACGGCGCTGTTCGTGCTGGCAGCAATTTTTGCGCCGTGGATCGCGCCGCATGGCAATGCCGAGATCGTCAGCGACGTCCCTTGGGAACCGATGTCCGCGGCGCATTGGCTGGGCACCGACAATCTCGGCCGCGATCTGTTGTCGCGCATGATCTACGGCGCCCGCATCACCCTGTTCATCGCGGTGCTGGCGACCGCGCTGTCCTTCTCGCTCGGCGCCATCCTCGGCTTTTCGGCAGCGGTTTTCGGCGGCTGGTTCGACACGCTTCTGTCGCGTCTCGTCGATCTCCTGATGTCGATCCCGACACTGATCATGGCCCTTGTCGTGCTGTCGGTGCTGCCATCCAATCTCGTGACACTGATCCTGGTCATGGGCATTCTGGACTCGACCCGCGTCTACCGCCTGTCGAGGGCGGTCGCCGTCGACATCAACGTCATGGATTATGTCGAGGCGGCCAAGCTGCGCGGCGAAGGCAGCGGCTGGATCATCTTCCGGGAAATCCTGCCCAATGCGCTGTCGCCGCTGGTTTCGGAACTCGGCCTGCGCTTCATCTATGCCGTACTGTTCCTGTCGACGCTGTCCTTCCTCGGGCTTGGCGTGCAGCCGCCGGACGCCGATTGGGGCGGCATGGTCAAGGAAAACAAGGATGGCATCGTCTTCGGCATAGGCGCCGCCCTCATTCCGGCGGCGGCGATCGCAGCGCTGGCGATTTCCGTCAATCTCGTCGCCGACTGGGTGCTCAACCGCACGACAAGCCTGAAGGGAGGACGCGGGTAATGGCTGACAAGCAACCGAAGCCCGGGCAACCGAAGCCCGGGCAACCGAAGTCCGGCGTGCTGCTCGACATCCGCAATCTGCGCATCGAGGCCACGGTATATCCGCCGGGTGAGGCGCCGAAGAACATCGTGCTGGTGCACGATGTCTCGCTGACGCTCGAAAAGGGCAAGGTGCTCGGATTGATCGGCGAGTCCGGCGCCGGCAAATCGACCATCGGCCTGTCGTCGATGGGCTACGGCCGCGGCGGCGTGCGCATCACCGGCGGCGAGGTCATCCTCAATGGCCGCGACATCTTGAAGGGCGGCAACGAAGGGTTTCGCAAATTGCGCGGCCGCGAGGTCTGCTATGTCGCGCAATCGGCGGCAGCCGCCTTCAATCCGGCGCACAGGCTGATGGACCAGGTGGTCGAGGCAGCACTCCTGCACGGCACGGCGACGCGGGCCGAAGCCGAAAAGCGCGCCGTGGCGCTGTTCAAGAAGCTCAGCCTGCCGAATCCCGAAAGCATCGGCGAGCGCTTCCCCCACCAGGTGTCGGGCGGTCAGCTGCAGCGCGTCATGACGGCAATGGCGCTGTGCTCGGAACCCGACCTGATCGTCTTCGACGAGCCGACCACGGCGCTCGACGTGACGACGCAGATCGACGTCCTGGCGGCGATCAAGGATGCCATCCGCGACACGCATGTCGCGGCGCTCTACATCACTCACGACCTTGCCGTCGTCGCCCAGGTCTCGGACGAGATCATGGTGCTGCGCCACGGCCGGCTGGTCGAATGGGGCGGCACCCGCCAGATCATCAAGGAGCCGCGCCAGGAATACACCAACGCGCTGGTTTCGGTGCATGAGATCGAACACCAGGAGCAGCAGCCTGGCACGAGCCCGTTCCTGTCGGTCAAGAACATCACCGCCGCCTATGGCCGCAGTCACATCAAGGTGCTGAAGAACGTCTCGGTCGATATTTTCCCCGGCCAGACGCTGGCGGTGGTCGGCGAGTCCGGCTCCGGCAAATCGACACTGGCGCGCGCCATCACCGGCCTCTTGCCGCCCGAACAAGGCGCCGTCACCTTCGACGGACGGCCGCTCGCCAACCGGCTTGCCGACCGGCCGAAAGAGGATCTTCGCCAACTGCAGATGATCTACCAGATGGCCGACGTGGCGATGAACCCGCGCCAGACGGTCGGCACCATCATCGGCCGGCCGCTGGAATTCTATTTCGGTCTGCGCGGAAGGCAACGTGACGCCCGTGTCGCGGAACTGCTCGACAAGATCGAAATGGGCAAAGGCTATGTCGACCGCTATCCGGCCGAGCTTTCGGGCGGCCAGAAGCAGCGCGTCTGCATCGCCCGCTCGCTCGCCGCAAAGCCGAAGCTGATCATCTGCGACGAGGTGACCTCGGCGCTCGATCCGCTGGTCGCCCACGGCATACTGGAGCTGCTCCTCGGGCTGCAGAAAGAGGAAAACGTCGCCTATCTGTTCATCACCCACGACCTGGCCACGGTCAAGTCGATCGCCGATTCAATCGCCGTGATGTATCGCGGCGAAGTGGTGCGCTACGGCGCCAAGAGCACCGTGCTGACGCCACCCTTCGATGCCTACACCGATCTTTTGCTATCGTCGGTGCCAGAAATGGAGATCGGCTGGCTAGAGAAAGCGATCAAGGGACGGCGCATGGCCAGCGCGGGGAACTAGCGGGCCGCCCTTTGCGCCCGACGATCCTGTCCGGGCGTGGATTGAACGGCAGGCCCGCCCTGACTTTTCCGATTAAGCCGCATGGAGGCGCCCTTGGCGCTCAACACAAAACTATTGCTCATCATCCTCGACGGCGTGCCTTACCGGAACTGGCGACGGCTGATGGGCAATCTCGAAGGCTGGGTGCAATCAGGCGAAGCCCGCGTATGGAAAATGCGCTCCGTGCTGCCGTCGACCTCGGCATCCTGCTATGCCTCGATCCACACCGGCGTGCCGCCCCAGGTGCACGGTATCCTGTCGAACGAGAACCGGTTTCGCGTCGAACAGCCGGACATCTTTTCCGAAGTCAGCAGGGCCGGCGGCAAGACCGGTGCGGTCACCCACTCCTACTGGTCCGAATTCTTCCGGGCCTATCCGTTCGACCTGGTCGAGGACATGGAGTTCGACCAGCCGGGCAGGCCGATCAGCCATGGCCGGTTCCACACCATGACCGGCTACAATGCCAGGAACCAGATGACGCCGAGCGACGTCGACCTGTTCGCGACGTTGACCATGCTGACCAGGCGCTACGGCATCGACTACGGCATCCTGCACAGCTGTACTCTGGACTCGATGGGCCACCGCTTCGGCCATGACTGCCACGAGATGGATCATGCCGTCTATGCAATGGACGCCATGCTCGCCGGCTTTCTGCCGCGCTGGCGGGAAGCCGGCTACGAGGTGATCGTCACCGCCGATCATGGCCAGACCGATCGCGGCCATCATGGCGGCCACGACGATGAGATGCAGGATTTCGCACTTTACTACTTCGGATCCGGCGAGGGTCCGGAAGCCAATACGCTGCTCGATCAGCTGCAGCTCGCGCCGACGGTGCTTGCGCGCCTCGGCGTGCCGGTGCCGGCGACGATGAAGGCGGAGCCGTTCCTGAGTTGAGCGCGCGCCCTCTTCTCCCTCTGGCAACGCTCCCGCTCTTCAGTTAGCCTCCGCAAATATACGGGCGGATGCGGTGAACCTTTTTGGGCCGATCAGCGACAGAGCAGGCAGGAGCCAGGCGGCTCGACCGGCGATGACGGCCGCGGAGACCGATCGCGCGCTTGTCGAGCGGGTCGCGAAAGGCGACCGTGCCGCCGTGCGGCTCCTGTTCATGCGCCACCACGCGCGGGTCTACCGCTTCGTGGCACGCCAGACGGGATCGGAACTGATGGCCGACGATATCGCGAACGAGGTGTTCCTCGAACTCTGGCGGCAGGCACCGGCCTTCGAGGGGCGCTCGGAGGTCTCGACATGGCTGCTCGGCATTGCCCGCTTCAAGGCGCTGTCCCTGCTGCGCAAGAAGAAGGAAGACTGGATCGACGACGATGACGCGGCCCAGGTCGCCGACGGCGCCGACACGCCGGAAGTCGTGACGATGAAGGAAGACAAGGCCGCCGCCTTGCGACGCTTTATCGATGCCATGCCGGAAGAGCACCGCACGGTGATCGACCTTGCCTATTATCACGGGCAATCGGTGAGCGAGATCGGCGAGGTACTCGGCATCCCGGTCGCAACGGTCAAGACCAGGATGTTCTACGCCCGCAAGAAACTCGGCGAAGCCCTCAAGGCCGCCGGTTACGACAGGGGGTGGCCATGAGCGCCGCTGAAAAGATGTCACGCCGCGACGAAATGGAAATGCTGCTGCCGTTTTATCTGAACGGCTCGCTGGAGGGTACCGAGCTCGAAGCCATCGAGGAATGGCTGGCGAGCGATCCGGCGGCGATGGCCGCACTAGGCGAGGCCGAGGCTGAATTCTCCGGCACCGCTGCCGCAAACGAGGCAATCCGCCCGCCGGCCGATGCGCTCAGCCGCTTTGCCAAGGCGCTCGACGCCGAGGCCGGCCCGTCCCGCGCGCCGGCGGCATCGTCCTGGCTGGCGCAAGCCTGGAGCCGCTTCATGGCGGTGCCCGCCGGCGTCGCCTGGGCCGCGGCCGCGGTGCTGCTGGCTCTGGTCGTCGTGCAGTCTTTTGTGCAGACTGGCAACAGAGGTGGCGATTTCGAGATTGCCGGATCGGAGGACGATCTGGCCAAAATGCCGTTTGCCCTTGTGAAGTTCAAACCGGATGCGAAGCTGTCCGACATCATCGCTTTTCTCGACCAGAACCAGTTGAAGATCGCCGGCGGGCCGACCGCCGACGGCGTCTTCCGCCTCGGCGTTCCGGCCAAGACCGCCGCCGACTATCAGAAGCTGCTTGGCCTTATTGCCGCCCAGCCTTTCACCGAAGCTGCGCTGGAGGGAAGGAAACCGGCTGATGGCGGCTAAGGCGGTCATTCGATTGACGGCGGCGATGACAATCTTCGCCGCGTCCGCAATGGCGCAGACCAATGACCCGAACCTCACCCAGGCTGAGATCGACTGCCTGAACCGGGGAAGTGCTTCCAACGCCGACTGCGCCAAGGATGGCGGCGGCGTGAAGGATGGCGGCAAAGCGCCGGCTCATGGAACAACGGGCGCGGTGTTTCTTCCGGGCTTGATTGTCGACCTGTTCCCCAATCCTGCCGTAGTCACCGAGGCGCCGATACCTCCTGGCAATACTGCGGCCCCACCCGCCGTCGCGCCGGCAATACAGGCTGCCGCGCCGGGCGGTGCGGTGGTTGCGCCGACCGATCCTGTGGCAACCGAGCCGCCGCGCGCCGTGACCGGCGATTTCGTGCCCGACGAGGTGCTGGTCACCGTCAATGGCGACGCCGGCGCGGTCCAGCAGATCGCGGCCTCGTTCGGCCTCGAGATACGCTCGCAGCGGCAGTCGCGGCTGCTCGGCAACACGCTGGTGCGCTTCGGCATTCCCGATGGCCGCCCGGTCGGCGTCGTGCTGGCGCAACTTGCCGCCGACGGCCGTACTTTGCGGCGTGAGGCCAACCATGTCTACTCGCTGCAGCAGGCGGCCAGCATCGTCAATTATGCGTTCGAGCGCATCGCGCTCGATGCCGACAAAGCCAGCGGCGAGAATGTGCGCGTCGGCGTCATCGACACCGGCATCGATGACGGCAATCCGGCGCTCTCCGGCGTCATCGCCGGGCAGTTCGATGCCATGCCCGACGTGCCGATCAAGGCGCGCGACCACGGCACTTCGGTCGATGGACTGATCGCCGGCACCGGCGCGTTCAAAGGCATGGCGCCGGGCGCCAGGATCTATCATGCCCGCGCCTTCGAGGGCGGCAAGTCGACCATGGACGTCATCCTTTCGGCGCTCGACTGGGCGGCGGAGCAGGATGTCCGCATCATCAATATGAGCTTCGTCGGTCCGAAGAACGACCTGCTCGGCATCGCCTGCCGCAATGCGCGCGCGCTTGGCATCGTGCTGGTTGCGGCCGCCGGCAATAACGGACCGAAGGCGCCCTATGGTTATCCGGCCGCCTTCGTCGGCGTGATCGCGGTGACGGCCACCGATGCCAAGGACGGGCTGATGCCGCAGGCCAATCGCGGCGCCTACGTCTTCATCTCCGCTCCCGGCGTCGAGATGGTGGCGCCGAGCGGCGCCGGCTCGGACGTGGTGACCGGGACGTCCTTCGCCGCAGCGATCGTGACCGGCGCGATCGCCAATCTGTTGCATGCCGCGCCCGACCGCTCCGCCGACTGGGTCGAGAAAGCACTTGCCGCCACGGCAAAGGATCTCGGCCCCAAGGGGCGCGACAATGATTTCGGCTTTGGCCTGCTGGACACCAAGGCGGCCGAAGCGGCGAAGGAATAGCCCGCTCAAGTCGCGTTTTGCTGAGGACGTAGGAGAAAATAGAATGCGGCGATGTGCGTTATCATCAGCAGCGGTACGTAGATGATCGGGATCGCGTAGGTGGCGCCCAGTTCGCCTGCGCGTGCAGGAAGGCCGATCTGAATGGCGTGGTAATAGTCGACGATGAGGTCGACCGTCCCTACGACATTGAAGGCGACGACCAACGGCCAGAAGAGCGGGCGTATCCTCACCGTGAGCAGCGCCAGCATGGCCAGCACGCCAGTCGCGAAATCGCCGTAGGCGGCGAATACGGCGAAGTCGGTGGGCAGATTGGGGCTTACGACGCCTGGAACCATGAAGACGAGCCCGAAGAAGCGGAAGCTGTGAAGCGTGGCGATGGCGCGTTGCGCCGCGACCCGGTCCATCGACCTGAGCCACGGCAAACCGTACGCGCCGAAGCAAAGCAGCCACGCGACATAGCCGAGAACAAGGTGGGTTTGGAACACCATTTCCGTGGACATTTGGCTTCCTCACAGTTGATTCACGCGGCTTTAAGCCCGCTACCGCAATTCGACTATCCGGTGTAATCACAACAACCTATGAAGCAGAACTACACAGTCCGACATGGTGCGCTGGAGGGCGTCGAGGCGTTCCTGGCCGTCGCCAGGCGCCGTAACTTCCGCCGCGCCGCCGCCGATCTCGGCGTGACACCATCCGCCGTGAGCCAAGCGGTGCGCGCGCTGGAAGCCCGCCTGGGCACGGCGCTGTTCGTCCGCACGACGCGGAGCGTTGGTTTAACCGAACCTGGCCAGCGGTTCCTCGACCGTGCCGGCCCGGCATTCGAGGAGCTCGTCGCGGCCGGCGAGGCTGCTCGCGATATCGGCCAGCGGCCGACCGGGCTGCTACGTCTGTCTGTGCCTCGCGCTATCGTGCCGCTGATGTTGGAGCCGCTGCTCGCGTCGTTCTGCCAAGCCTATCCTGAGATCGAACTGGAGATCGCCGTGAGCGACCAGATGGTCGATCTCGCGACCGGCGGGTTCGATGCCGGCATCCGCCTCGGGCAACTCATCGCCGCCGACATGGTCGCGGTGCGGCTGACCCCGCCGTTCTCGTTCGTAGTCGTCGGCAGCCCTGACTATTTTGAGCGCTACGGCCGTCCCGAGCGTGTCGACGACTTGCGCCACCACGCCTGCTTACGCTTGCGCCGCTCGAATGGCGCCATCGCACCCTGGTCGTTCATCGATGGTAACGGTGCAATCGAAGCGATCGTCTCAGGCCCGCTGATTGCGCACGACTATTCGACATTGGTCGGGGCCGCGATGCGGGGCGTCGGGCTGGCGCAGACGCCGCGACCACTCGCCGAAGGTCCGATAGCCGAAGGAAAACTCCAGTCGGTGCTCGACGGCGTCGCCACGACGACGCCGGGTGTTTTCCTTTATCATCCCGGCAAGCGCCAAGTCCTGCCGAAGCTGCGCGCCTTCATCGATCACCTCAAATCCGCGGCCTGAGACCAGGACGCACCCGCTGGTGCTGGCTAACAGCCGCCAAGAGTCGACCTCGGCCGTTCAGAGTGATTGCCTCTAGGCCGGCGCGCCGGCGACCGATCCCCTGACCACCAGGTCGACCGGCCAGACTTCGCCGCGAGCGCCCTCCTCCAGGCCGGAAATCCGCGCCGCCAGCCGTTCGGCGATGCGTGCGCCGGCCAGGCGGATCGACGAACGTGTCGTCGACAGCGGCACCGAAAAATTTTCCGGCTTCAGCCAGGGAAAGACGTCGTCATGGGCGATCAGCGACAGGTCGCCCGGAATGGTCAGGCCGAGATCGCGCACCGCGCGCACCACGCCGAGCGCCATGATCAGGCTGGAGCAGGCGATCGCCGTCGGCGCGTCGCTTTGTTCCAGCAAGCGCCGGGCGGCGCGGTAGCCGTTCTCCTCGGTCATGGTGAGCGAACAGACATGCTGATCACGAAGCACCAGGCCGCTCGCCGCAAGCGCGCGGCGCACGCCGCGCTCGCGATGGATGGCGAAGGTCTCGCGATCGTCGCCATTGATCAGCGCCAGACGCCTATGACCGAGCTGAACGAGTAGCCGCGCCGCCTCGTGGAAGGCGCCCTCATTGTCGATGTCGGTGAACGGATACTCGAAATCGAAGCCTTCGCTGCGGCCATGGACGATGAAAGGAATGCCGAGCGTATTGACCAGCGCCACCCGCCGGTCGGCCGGCCTCGGCGAGGAGATATAGACCGCGTCGACCTGCCGGTTGGCGACAATGCGGCGGTACGTCGTCTCCTGGTCGTCGGCATCGGCCGGTGACAGCACCAGGTCGAGCTCGTGCGAACGCGCATAGTCGCCGAGGCCGGACAGGAACTCGACGAAATGCGGGTCGATGTCGACGGTCGTCCCCGTCGGCAGCACATAGCCGATCATGCCGGTCTTGCCGGTCGCCAGCCGGCGGGCGCTCGGATTGGGGCGATAGCCGTGACGCTTGGCGGCATCGACCACCCGCCGGCGCGTTTCCTCGTTGACCTCCGGGTAGCCGTTCAATGCGCGGCTCACCGTAGTCTGCGAAAGCGCCAGCACATGGGAGAGCTGCTTGAGGTTCACCGGAGGCCTCCAAACCTCAAAGCGCTTTTAATCTGAATCGAGCCGGCCGCTACGAACTGCGCCGCCGAGCGCAATGACCTTACGCACGGTTCGGACCGGTTTGAAGCCGAATTTGCTGCTGCACCGCCAGAAAACTGTGCTGCAGCGCACTTTCGCTGGCACTCGACCGCAGAAATTAAATCGATTAATTTGGCTTTCTCTTGACTCCGGATCAATTCAGTGGCGAGATCAAAATCACCAAAGCGCTTTGGAAGACTCTACGAAAGGTTGCAGTTCCTTTCCGACTGAGTCACAGTCCTGCAGCGCCGGCGGACGGAATGGAGGTTTCGTTCGGTGTTTGTCACCACTGGGAGGGAATACCGATGAAGAAAATGCTTCTGCTGGGCGCTGCGTTTGCCACGCTTGCGCTCGCCATGCCGGCGCAAGCCGAACTGAAGTTCAAGCCGGGCGAAGATCCCCGTTTCAACTGGGCCAACTACGAGGAGCTCAAGAAGGTCGACCTCAAGGGCGAGACGCTGACGATCTTCGGGCCGTGGCGCGGCGAGGACGAAGGGCTTATCCGCACCGTCCTCGATTACTTCTCCGAAGCCACCGGCGCCGAGATCAAGTACTCCTCGTCGGAGAATTACGAGCAGCAGATCGTCATCGACACGCAGGCCGGCAGCCCGCCCAACATTGCCGTGCTGCCGCAGCCGGGCCTGATCCAGGATCTGGCATCGAAGGGGCTTTTGACGCCGCTCGGCGACGACACGGCCAACTGGGTCAAGGACAATTACGGCGCCGGCCAATCCTGGGTCGACCTCGGCACGTTCAAGGACAAAGACGGCAAACCCGGCTTCTTCGCCTTTCCGTATAAGGCCGACGTGAAGTCGCTGGTCTGGTACTCGCCGGACAATTTCGAGGAAGCGGGCTACAAGGTGCCGAAGACGCAGGAAGAGCTTGCCGAGCTCGAAAAGAAGATCATCGCCGACGGCGGCACGCCATGGTGCATCGGGCTTGGTTCGGGCGGCGCCACCGGCTGGCCGGCGACCGACTGGGTCGAAGACATCATGCTGCGCACCCAGACGCCCGAGACCTACGACAAATGGGTTAAGAACGAAATTCCGTTCAACGATCCGGCAGTGGTCAACGCGATCGACATTTTCGGCAAGATCGCGACCGACGACAAGATGGTCGAGGGCGGCGCCAAGGCGGTTGCGGCGACCGATTTCCGTGACAGCCCGAAGGGCCTCTTCTCGGTGCCGCCGAAATGCTATCTGCACCACCAGGCATCGTTCATCCCGACCTTCTTCCCGCAAGGCACCAAGATCGGCGAGGATGCCGACTTCTTCTATTACCCGCCCTACGCCTCCAAGCCCGAGCTCGGCACTCCGGTGCTCGGCGCCGGCACGCTGGCCATGATCACCAAAGATAGCAAGAGTGCCCGCGCGTTCATCGAATTCCTGAAGCTGCCGCTCGCTCATGAGATCTGGATGGCACAGGGCGGCTTCGTGACGCCGTTCAAGTCGGTCAACAAGGACGCCTATGCTAGCGACGCGCTGAAGAAGCAGGGCGAGATCCTGGCCAACGCCTCGACCTTCCGCTTCGACGGGTCCGACCTGATGCCGGGCAAGATCGGCGCCGGTGCGTTCTGGACCGGCATGATCGACCTGGTCGGCGGCAAGTCCGCCCAGGACGTCGCCACTGACATCCAGAAAAGCTGGGACGCGATCAAGTAAGCGGCCGGCTTGAGTTCCCAATGTGATGTGGTCCGGGCCTCAAACGGCCCGGACCTTATCCGGTGCTTGGCGTCGCGTCGATTGTCGTGAGCACAACGCATTCCGGCATGACGCGCGCCCAGTGACCTGCTTTCCGGCTGGTCGCGCTCCAGACAACTGAATCGGCGCATGATCCCGTCGCCAAAGCCATTCTCGACTGGCGGATCCGTGCGCAGGGGGAGGGACCCATGGCGGCTCAGATTTTTTCGGCGATATTCGTCATCATCATCGGCGTGGGCGGCTGCGTCGCCTATTTCTGGGGCGCCAACAAGGCACTCGACACGATCTTTCCGGCGCGCGGCGTTTCCGGCAAGGCGGCGATTAACAATCTGCGCCGGCAGGGGGTGATCCGGCCCTGGCTGTTCGTCGGCCCGGCGATGATCATCCTCACCATCTACCTGATCTACCCGGTGGTGGAGACACTGAGGCTGTCGTTCCTTGATCGCGGCGGCGCCCATTTCGTCGGCTTGGCCAACTATCAATGGGCGTTCGGCGACCGCGAGTTCCGCAACTCGATCCTCAACAACATCATCTGGCTGGCGGTGGTGCCGGCCGCCTGCACCTTCCTCGGGCTGATCATCGCCGTGCTCACCGACAAGATCTGGTGGGGCACCATCGCCAAGAGCCTGATCTTCCTGCCGCTGGCGATCTCGTTCGTCGGCGCCAGCGTCATCTGGAAATTCATCTACGAATATCGCGGCGACGGGCAGACGCAGATCGGCCTGCTCAACGCCATCATCCAGTATTTCGGCGGCCAGCCGCAGGTCTGGATCTCGCTGCCGTTCTGGAACAACTTCTTCCTGATGGTCATCCTGATCTGGATCCAGACCGGCTTTGCCATGGTCATCCTGTCGTCGGCCTTGCGCGGCATTCCGGAAGAGACGCTGGAAGCCGCCGTCATCGACGGCGCCAACCCTTTCCAGATCTTCTGGAAGATCATGGTGCCGCAGATCTGGGGCACCATCGCCGTGGTCTGGACCACCATCACCATCCTGGTGCTTAAGGTTTTCGACATCGTGCTGACCATGACCAACGGCCAGTGGAACAGCCAGGTGCTGGCCAATCTGATGTTCGACTGGATGTTCCGCGGCGGCGGCGATTTCGGCCGCGGCGCCACCATCGCCATCATCATCATGATCGCGGTCATTCCGATCATGGTCTGGAACATCCGCCAGGCGAACAAAGAGACGGAAGGGCATTGAGATGGCCGCGTCGACCGGAAAGTCCTTTGTCAGCCGTTTCGGCGTCCACATCGCCGTCTTCATCTTCGTTGCGATCTGGACGATCCCGACGCTCGGCATTCTGGTCTCGTCACTGCGCGACAAGGATCAGATCATCGCTTCGGGCTGGTGGAACTCGTTCACCAGTTCCAGCCAGACGGAAGCCGGCCGGCTGCCGCCAGCCTCGGCGCAGGTCGAGAAGGAGGGCAAGTTCGTCCTGCAAGGCAATATCTTCGGCGACGGCCCGGCCCGCAACATCAGCGCCTTTGGCGTCAAGTCGGCCGCGCCGACGCAATATCCCGCCGGCTCGACAGCCGATCTCGGCGACGGCGTCACCCTGCAACTCAATGCCGACGGCAGTTTCGTCATGACCTCGCCGAAGGCTTTCGAGAGCGAACGCGGCCAGCGCGTCTATTACGCCTCGTCGGCGCCGCCGAAATTCACCACCGACAATTACGACACGGTGCTGTTTTCGGAAGGCATCGGCCGCTCCTTCATGAACTCGCTGACCGTCACCATTCCGGCGACCGTCATTCCAATCCTGATCGCCGCGTTCGCCGCCTACGCGCTGGCCTGGATGCGCTTTCCTGGCCGGGCCCTGCTCATCGCCGTCATCATCGGCCTCCTGGTCGTGCCGCTGCAGATGTCGCTGATTCCGCTGTTGAAGCTCTATAACGGCGTCGGCAGCTTCTTCGGCGTGCCGTCGAAGACCTATCTCGGCATCTGGCTGGCCCATACCGGCTTCGGCCTGCCTTTCGCCATCTATCTTCTGAGGAGCTATATCGCCGGCCTGCCACGCGAGATCATGGAGTCGGCGCGCATCGACGGCGCCAGCGATTTCGAGATCTTCGTCAAGATCGTGCTGCCACTGTCGTTCCCGGTGCTGGCCTCGTTCGCCATCTTCCAGTTTCTCTGGGTGTGGAACGATCTGCTGGTGGCGATGGTTTTCCTTGGTACCGAGGGCGACCAGATCGTGCTTACCGCCAAGCTCAATGCGTTGCTCGGCTCGCGCGGCGGCGACTGGGAGATCCTGACGACATCGGCCTTCGTCACCATCATCGTGCCGCTGATCGTGTTCTTCTCGCTGCAGCGCTATTTCGTCCGTGGGCTGCTTGCCGGCTCGGTGAAAGGAGGTTGAGATCATGCAATCCGCTTTGAAGGCCACCCCGAAGCCAGATCTCGCTATCGATCGCGACTGGTGGCGAGGTGCCGTGATCTACCAGATCTACCCGCGCAGCTATCAGGATTCGAACGGCGACGGCATCGGCGACCTCAGGGGCATGATCGGCCGGCTGGCCTACATCGCCTCGCTCGGTGTCGACGCCATCTGGATCTCGCCATTCTTCAAATCGCCGATGAAGGATTTTGGCTACGACGTGTCGGATTATTGCGATGTCGATCCGATGTTCGGCACGCTGGCCGACTTCGACGCGCTGACCGCAGAGGCGCACCGGCTTGGCCTCAAGGTGATGATCGACGAGGTGCTCTCGCACACCGCCGACATCCATCCCTGGTTCAAGGAGAGCCGCTCGAGCCGCAGCAATCCAAAAGCCGACTGGTATGTCTGGGCGGATGCCAAGCCGGACGGCACGCCACCCAATAACTGGCTGTCGATCTTCGGCGGCTCGGCCTGGCAGTGGGACACCAGCCGCCAGCAATATTACCTGCATAATTTCCTGGCCGAGCAGCCCGACCTCAATTTCCACAGCCGCGCGGTCCAGGACGCGCTGCTCGACGTCACCCGCTTCTGGCTGGAGCGCGGCGTCGACGGCTTCCGACTCGATACCATCAATTTCTATTTCCACAGCCAAGGCCTGGAAGACAATCCGCCGCTGCCGCCCGAGCAGCGCAACGACCAGACGGCGCCGGCCGTCAACCCCTACAACTACCAGGACCATCTCTACGACAAGAGCCGGCCTGAAAACCTCGGCTTCCTCGAACGCTTCCGCGCCTTGCTCGACGAATACCCGGCGACGGCCGCGGTTGGCGAGGTCGGCGATTCGCAGCGTGGGCTGGAAGTGGTGGCGGCCTATACGGCCGGCGGCAAGCGCGTGCATATGTGTTACTCCTTCGACTTCCTGGCGCCGGAGAAGATCAGCGCGGCAAAGGTGCGCTCGGTGCTGGAAACCTTCGGCAAGGTGGCCAGCGACGGCTGGTCGTGCTGGGCCTTCTCCAACCATGACGTGATGCGTCCCGCCTCGCGCTGGGCAGCCGGCGAGCCCGACCCGACCGCCTACCTCAAGGTCATCTCGGCGCTGCTGATGTCGTTGCGCGGCTCGGTCTGTATCTATCAGGGCGAGGAGCTCGGGCTCAGCGAGGCCGAACTCGGCTTCGAGGATCTGCAGGACCCATACGGCATCCGCTTCTGGCCTGAATTCAAGGGACGCGACGGCTGCCGTACGCCGATGGTTTGGGACGGCGCTGCCCGCAATGGCGGCTTCTCGACGGCAAAGCCCTGGCTGCCGGTGCCCAGCAAGCACCTTGCGCAAGCCGTCAATGTGCAGCAAGGCGACGACGGCTCGCTGCTCGAGCACTACCGGCGCTTCCTGGCTTTCCGCCGCGCCCATCCGGCACTGGCCAAGGGTGATATCGAGTTCATCGAAAGCGAGGGCGACACCGTCGCCTTCACGCGCCGCGAAGGCAACGAGCAGATCGTCTGCGCCTTCAATCTCGGAGCAAAGCCGGCCGAGGTCGATCTTGGCGGCCGCTCATTGCAGCCCTTGCCGGGACACGGGTTTTCGGGACAGACTGGCGCCGGCACTATCCGCCTCGGCGGCTACGGCGCCTGGTTCGGGCGTATCGACTGAATTCAAGGAAGAACTGGAGGGTACCATGGCCGATGTCACGCTAAGGCAAGTGAGGAAATCATATGGCAATCTCAACATTCTGCACGGCGTCGACCTCGACATAAAGTCGGGCGAATTCATCGTCTTCGTCGGTCCCTCTGGTTGCGGCAAGTCGACCTTGCTGCGCTGCATCGCCGGGCTGGAGGAGATCACCTCGGGCGAGCTCAAGATCGACGGCGAGATCGTCAACGACGTGCCGCCGTCAAAGCGCGGCATCGCCATGGTGTTCCAGTCCTATGCGCTCTATCCGCACATGACCGTCTACGACAACATGGCCTTCTCGATGAAGATCGGCAAGGAAAGCAAGGCCGAGATCGACAAGCGGGTGCGCCAGGCGGCCGAGATCCTGCAGCTGACCAAATATCTCGACCGTCTGCCCAAGGCGATGTCGGGCGGCCAGCGCCAGCGCGTCGCCATCGGTCGCGCCATCGTGCGCAATCCCAAGGTTTTTCTGTTCGACGAACCGCTGTCCAACCTCGACGCGGCGCTGCGTGTCGCCACCCGCATCGAGATCGCCAAGCTCAAGGAATCGATGCCGGCCACAACCATGATCTATGTCACCCACGACCAGGTCGAGGCGATGACGCTGGCCGACCGCATCGTGGTGCTGAAGGAAGGCCATATCGAACAGGTCGGCACGCCGATGGAGCTCTACAAGCGGCCCGGCAATCTGTTCGTCGCCCAGTTCATCGGCTCGCCGGCGATGAACATCCTGCCGGCGACGATCGACAAGACCGGCAACCCGACGGTCGTCAGCCATGTCGGCGGCCGCAAGGCAACGGTGCCGATCGCAACGCCTGCGTCGGCGAAAGGCGCAGCGGTGAGCTTCGGGGTGCGGCCGGAGGATCTGATGATTGCCACCGGCGCCGACTATTTGTTCGAAGGGACGGTCGATTACGTCGAGCAGCTCGGCGAGGTCCAGCTCGTCTATGTCGACATCGGCCGCGCCGACCTGCCGCTGGTGACCAAGCTGCCGGGCAATGTCGAGGTCAAGCGCGGAGCGACGCTGCGGCTGACGGCGGACGCCGGAGACCTACATATTTTCGACGCGGACGGGCGCTCTTTCGCGCTCCATGAAGCAGAAGCAAAGGCGGCTTGAAGCAGGCGTTCTTCCGCCATGCAAGAGACAAGAGCGGCGGGCATGGCACGACGCGCTTGTCTGGAATTAAAGTGAGGCCGTTAGAACGCTTTTCATTTCACGGAAAGCCGAACCACTCTATATAATAGTATTGA
>NZ_JAMYUA010000032.1:0-68584 GCF_040322715.1 Mesorhizobium sp. M0106
CACACCGCCCCACACCCCCCCGGGGGGGCGGCGTACCCCCCGTCACACGGGTAACCCCCCCCCCGTGGGGGTGTGGGCCGCGCCCAAATTGCCCTCTGGGCGGAATTTGGCCCGGGGGGGGGGGGCCGGTGCGACCTCGCCGACCCCACCCCGTCTCGCAGTCTCCGCTTCGCTTCGACTACTCGCCGACCCTCCCCTCGAGGGGGAGGGTAAAGAGCCGCATTCTCAAATCGCCGCGGTAATAATAATCTCGACCAGATATTCCGGTCCGGCAAGTTTCGCTTCGCCGGTGGCGCGGGCCGGCGTGTTGCCCTGCGGTACCCATCTGTCCCACTCCGCGTTCATCTCGGCAAAGGTGCTCATGTCGGCCAGCCAGATGATCGCCTGCAGGATCTTGGTTTTGTCGGTGCCGGCCTTGGCCAGCAATTCGTCGATCGCCGCCAGAATGTCCCTGGTCTGGGCACCGACGTTTCCGCCCGGCTTGCCGACCTGACCGGCCAGATAGACGGTGTTGCCGTGGATGACGATCTGGCTCATGCGCGGGCCTACATCGATACGACGAATGCTCATTGGATATTCCTTCTCCTCTTGTCGGTGCGCCTGTTTAGGGGCCGGGTTCGCCGGGGGCAAGGCCGCTCGAGCGGAACTTCTTGAGCCAAGCCAAAGCACACAACAAGACGGCCCGGCCGCAATTCCGCCCGATTGGCTTGTTGACTAATGTAATAACATCACATATCGAATCCGCCCCTGCAGCACCGATCATCGCCCCATGGATCGTCACATGAGCCAAACCTGCCTGACCTTCCGCGACCTGACGCTGGGCTACAATAGCCATCCTGCGGTCCACCACCTCAATGGTACGATCCGCAAGGGATCGCTGACGGCGGTCGTCGGCGCCAACGGCTCGGGCAAATCGACGCTGATGAAGGGCATCGTCGGCGTTCTGAAGCCGATGGCCGGCGCGGTGATCCGGGCGCCCGGCGTGCGCGCCGCCTATCTGCCGCAGCAATCGGAGCTCGACCGCTCCTTTCCGGCCCGGGTCGTCGACCTGGTTTCGTTTGGCCTGTGGCCGCGGCGCGGCATGCTCGGCCGTTATACGAGGGAAGATCGCGACTCTGTCAGCAAGGCGCTGATGGCCGTCGGCCTCGGCGGCTTCGAGAAGCGGCCGATCGACACGTTGTCGGGCGGCCAGCTGCAGCGCACGCTGTTTGCCCGCGTGCTGTTGCAGGATGCCGAGCTCATCCTGCTCGATGAGCCGTTTAACGCGGTCGACAGCAAGACGGTCGGCGACCTGATCGCGCTGATCAAGCGCTGGCACGGCGAGGAACGCACCATCATGGTTGTGGTCCACGATCTCGATCTGGTGCGGCAGAATTTCCCCGAAACACTGCTCCTGGCGCGCCAGCCGATCGCCTGGGGCGAGACCAGGGAGACGCTGCAGCCGGAGAATCTGTTGCGCGCGCGCCGCTTCCACGAAGCCTGGGAAGACAACGCGCCGTGGTGTGAGCCCGGCGAGCATGATCACCAGCACGGTGGCCACGAGCACAGCCATGATCACGACCATCATCACGGCTCCGGGCCGAGGGCGGCATGATGGACGTGCTTTACGGTCTTTTCGTCGCTCCTTTCGCCGACTACGCCTTCATGCAGCGGGCGCTTGCCGGTTCGATGATGCTGTCGCTCGGCGCCTGCCCTGTCGGCGTGTTCCTGATGCTGCGGCGCATGAGCCTGTCCGGCGATGCCATGGCGCATGCCATCCTGCCGGGTGCTGCCGCCGGCTTCCTGTTCTATGGCCTGGAGATCCTGCCGATGACCATCGGCGGACTGATCGCCGGCATCATCGTGGCGCTCGGCGCCGGCGCCGTCTCGCGCTTCACCATTCAGCGCGAGGACGCCTCTATGGCGGCCTTCTATCTGATTTCGCTGGCCATCGGCGTGCTCATGGTTTCGATCCGCGGCTCCAGCGTCGATCTCATGCATGTGCTGTTCGGCACCGTATTGGCGCTCAACAACGAGGCGCTGACGCTGATCGGCGGCATCGTCGTGGTGACGCTGGTCAGCCTCGTCATCTTCTGGCGGGCGCTGGTCGCCGAATGCCTCGACCCTTTGTTCCTGCGCTCGGTCAGCCGGATGGGCAGCCCGGTGCATTTCATCTTTCTCGGCCTCGTCGTGCTCAACCTCGTCGGCGGCTTCCAGGCGCTCGGCACCTTGCTGTCGGTCGGGCTGATGATGCTGCCGGCAGCGGCGGCCCGCTTCTGGACCTCGCGCGTCGAGCCGATGTGCGTGCTGGCCACAGTAATCGGCTTTGCCTCCTGCATTGCCGGGCTGCTGTTGTCCTACCATGCGTCATTGCCTTCCGGCCCGGCCATCATCCTGTCCGCCGGCGTCGTCTATTTCGCCTCGATCCTGTTCGGCACGCGCGGCATCCTGCGCGCCCGCATCGTCCATCACCGCCACAGAACTGCCTGATCCCAACAAGGAGAAACTGTCCATGCTGAATTCGATCCGCGCCGCTTTGGCCGTGAGCGTTATAACATTAACCGCCTTTGGCGCATCTTCGGCCTTTGCTGAGCCTTTGAAGGTGGTCGCCAGCTTCACGATAATCGCCGATTTCGCCAAAAATGTCGGCGGCGACCGCATCGATCTGACCACCATCGTCGGGCCGGACGGCGACGCCCACGTCTACGAGCCGAGCCCCGCCGATGCGGTGGCGATGGCCAAGGCCGACATCGTGCTGGTCAACGGCCTGCATTTCGAAGGTTTTCTGCAGCGCCTGGTCGACGCCAGCGCCACCAAGGCTTCGATTGCCGTGCTGACCAAGGGGGTCACGCCGATCAATTTCAAACCCGAATTCGCCGAGGCCGATGTCGCCGAAGGCGCGGAAACCGACGGCGGCAAGACGGTCACCGATCCGCATGCCTTCCAGTCGATCACCAATGCCGAGATCTATGTGAAGAACATCGCCGACGCCTTTTGCACGGCCGACGCTGCGGGTTGCGACAGCTACAAGGCCAATGCAGCCGCCTATACGCAAAAGCTCGAGGCGCTCGAGGGCGAAGTGCAGGCGGCGATCCAGTCGATCCCGCAGGAGAAGCGCGTCGTCATCACCTCGCATGACGCCTTCGGCTATTTCGAGCAGGCCTACGGCTTGACGTTCCTGGCCCCGGAAGGCGTGTCTACCGAGTCGGAGCCCTCCGCTGCCGACGTCGCCAAGCTGGTCAGCCAGGTGAAACAGGACAAGGCGGCGGCGATCTTCGTCGAGAACATCACCAACCCGCGGCTGATCGAGCAGATCGCCAGCGAGACCGGCATCAAGGTGGGCGGCACGCTCTATTCCGATGCGTTGTCGCAGCCCGACGGCCCGGCCGCGACCTATATCGATCTGATGCACAACAACATCGCCCAGATCAAAGGCGCGATCCTAGGAAGCTGAGCTGTCTAGTCACTCCATCCGGTCGGGCTGAAATTGCCCGGGCGGATTTCTATCTAATGGCGGTTGCCGACCGGGTCCGGGAGTGGCAAGACTGCCGCTAGCCAGATTGTGAGGACACCGCCATGGAATACCGTCAGATCAGCGAGGACTATTCGGTCTCGGGCCAGATCCAGCCCGAGGATGTCGCGACCATCAAGGCCGCCGGCTTCAAAAGCGTGATCTGCAACCGGCCGGACGATGAGCAGCCCGGCCAGCCATCGGCCGACACCGTCAAGGCGGCGGTCGAGGGCGCCGGGCTCGCCTTCCGCTACATCCCTGTCGTCAGCGGCCAGATCACGGCCGAAAATGTCGAGGACCAGGCCGAGGCGCTTGACGAACTCGAAGGCCCGGTCTTCGCCTATTGCCGCTCCGGCGCCCGCTGCACCAATCTCTATGGGCTGATCAAGCAGTCGAAGAGGTGAGAGGCGTTCCGATGATTAGTGATGCCGCCGTCTGGCTATGACCCGCCGCAGCCAGAAGAAAGCGACAAGCAAAGCGACATATGGCGCAAGATCGACGAGCGGAATCGTAGCGACCAACATTACGACGAAGCCCACGAGACAAATCGGAAAGCCGACACCGCACCACCAGCGCGACTTCGGATGAGTGAGTTCGACCCAGCCATACGGCCACGAAGGCCAGGGATTGATGATGCGCAACTCCCAAGCCTTCGGTTCATGCGCGGCGTGGATCAGACTACCAATCGTGAACGGCACAATCCCCACTAGAAACAGCACGATGCCGGCGATCTGAAAGTTCGACATGATTTACACTCAAATCGGCAGCGCGCCGGTTTCCTTCAGCGTCTCCAGCACGATCGCCGTCTTCACATGCTGCACGGATTCGTGCGGCAGCAGCACGCCGTTGACGAATTCCGACAGCGACTTCAGGTCCGGCGTCACGACCTTCAATATATAATCCATCTCGCCGGTCAGCGCGTGCGCTTCCTGCACTTGCGGCAGCCGCGCCACCAATTCGCCGAAACGCCGCGCATTGTCGCGGTTGTGGGTGGCGAGCGTCACCGAAATGACGTTGACCAGGGAAAAGCCGAGCTTGTCGCGGTCGAGCACCGCCCGGTAGCCCTTGATATACCCGTCCTCCTCCAGTCGCTGGCGCCGGCGCGAGCATTGCGACGCGGACAGGTTCACCCGTTCCGACAAATCGTTGTTGGTCAGCCGTGCATCGCCCTGCAACAGAGCCATTATCTTGCGGTCAAACTGGTCGATGCGCGCCTCATCCATGTATTTCGGGTCCGCAGTGCACAACTCGCGCATGATCAGACCATTTCAAGCGTTTGAATGCAAGCAATTTGCACTCGCTCCGCGCTATAATTGGGTTTAGATGGCCGACGCGGCCAGTTCCAGATTTCGGAGCAATGCCATGGGTCCCTTCCCGCACGACGCACCGCCCGCCAAGATCAGCAAAACCAATCCCGCCGGCACCGACGGCTTCGAGTTCGTCGAATTCGCGCATGCCGAGCCGGAAAAGCTCGCCGAACTGTTCACCCGCATGGGCTATGTGCCGGTGGCCAAGCACCGCAGCAAGGACATCACCGTCTGGCGGCAGGGCGACATCAACTATGTCGTCAATGCCGAACCGGGCTCGCATGCCATGAAATTCGTCGACAAGCACGGCCCCTGCGCCGCCTCGATGGCGTGGCGGGTGATCGATGCAAGGCATGCCTTCGATCACGCTGTGGCCAAGGGCGCGACGCCCTATGAAGGCAACGACAAGACGCTCGATGTGCCGGCGATCGTCGGTATCGGCGGATCGCTGCTCTATTTCATCGAAACTTACGGCGAGAAGGGCTCGGCTTACGACGCCGAGTTCGACTGGCTGGGCGAGCGCGACCCCAGGCCGGAAGGCGTCGGCTTCTATTATCTCGACCACCTGACCCACAATGTCTATCGCGGCCAGATGGACAAATGGTGGGATTTCTACCGAGACCTGTTCGGCTTCAAGCAGATCCATTTCTTCGACATCGACGGCAAGATCACCGGCCTGGTCAGCCGCGCCATCACCTCGCCCTGCGGCAAGATCCGCATCCCGCTGAACGAGTCCAAGGACGAGACCAGCCAGATCGCCGAATATCTGAAGAAGTATAATGGCGAGGGCATCCAGCACATCGCCGTCGGCACCGACGACATCTACGGCGCCACCGACAGGCTGGCCGCCAACGGCCTGAAGTTCATGCCGGGACCGCCGGAGACCTATTACGACATGTCTTATGCCCGCGTGAACGGCCATGAAGAGCCGATCGAACGTATGAAGAAGCACGGCATCCTGATCGATGGCGAGGGCGTCGTCGACGGCGGCACGACCAAGATCCTGCTGCAGATCTTTTCGAAAACCGTGATCGGCCCGATCTTCTTCGAGTTCATCCAGAGAAAGGGCGACGAAGGCTTTGGCGAGGGCAATTTCCGCGCCTTGTTCGAATCGATCGAGCAGGACCAGATCAAGCGCGGCGTGCTGAAGGTGGACGGCAAGGCAGCGTAGCCAACTCGGCCGAGGTGCCTTGTGGTTTGATCAATTATGACCTAAATTCTGGTCATAAGAGGTCTGACCATGAATGTTCCGATGGCAAAAGCGAAGGCCCAACTCTCTGAGTTGGTGAAACGTGCCCAGGCCGGCGAAGAGATCCATCTGACGCGGCATGGAGAGGTGGTGGCGACCTTAAGCGCGCCCACCCGGGCCGGCGGGAGCAAAGGCCTTTTTGGGGCCCTGAAAGGCCAAATTCGGATACCGGATGATTTTGATGAACTCGGTCCCGAATGGGACGAGTACATTAAATGAGCCGCCAATATCTGGTGGATACTCATATTCTGCTTTGGGTACTCAACGCGGATTCACGCCTTTCGGATCACCATCCAGGCTCAAATTGAAGGTCTGACGGTGGTCACTGCGGATCGACATTTCTCAGCCTACGACGTCGCGTTGGCCTGATCATCCAGCTCCAGCCGCTCGACTTCGGCTTTCCTCAACTTCACATCGTAATCGAGCAAGCACTCGTCGAGTTGCGGCGGTTTCACCGAGGTGCCGGACAGCATCGCGTGCACCTGGCCGCGATGATGGATGTCGTGGATGAAGAGATGGGCGAGCACGTCGCCGATCCGTTCCGGTACCATGCCGTCCTCGCGCCGGTCGGTGACGACGCGGCGCTCGAGATCGTCCGCCGACAGGCGGTCGCAAAAGGCGATCAGCCGCCGGTCGGCCTCCGCCTGTGCAACAAAAAGCGCCTTGGCATCATTGAACGGCACAAAATCGTCATGGGCGGCGGCGCCGACGCCGCCCTCTTCGAGAAAATCGAGATAGAGGTGATCGACCGCCAGGATGTGATTGAGCGTTGCCTTGATCGAGGGGAAGAAGCTTATCCTTTCAACCTCGAATTCGCCGGGCTCAAGCTGCAGCACGGCACGATAGAGCCGGTCGTTCGACCAGAGATTGTTGGCTGCCATGCGCCGAAAATGGTTCAGCAGGTCCATGACTTCACGGCGCGACCCGGAATAGCGACACACCCGCCCATAGAAGCGCAAACCCAGCCAAAACAGTCAGCAGCAGCCCGATCATGCGCCGCCGCATGGCTTGCGTTTCCTGGTCCAGCGCGACATTCGTGTTGGTGACGGTGTGAAACATCATCGCCTTGCGCGGCAGGCCGCTGCGGTTGGTCAGGCCGGGCGAGCGCGCCTCGATGCGATAGCTCAGGCGGATCGCCAGGATGAAGATCGCCAGCATGACAAGGGCCCAGACACCGCACAGCAGATAGAATGTCTCGCCCGTCATGCTCTTGCCCCCTCGTACTTCTCGACCTTCTGCTCGATGGCGCCGAAGATCGAATGCCCGCCCCTGTCCTTCATCTCGATGCGCACGCTATCGCCAAAGCGCAGGAACGGCGTTTTCGGTTCGCCGGTTTCGATGGTCTCGATCATGCGCAACTCGGCGATGCAGGAGTAGCCGGCGCCGCCCGCCGAGACAGGCTTGCCCGGCCCGCCGTCGAGCTTGTTGGAGACGGTGCCCGAACCGATAATGGTGCCGGCAGCCAGCGGCCGCGTTTTTGCGGCATGAACAATCAACGCCGGAAAATCGAAGGTCATGTCGATGCCGGCGTTTGCCCGGCCGAACGGCTTGCCGTTGAGATCGACCAGCAGCGGCAGGGCGACCTTGCCGCCGTCCCAGGCATCGCCCAGCTCGTCCGGCGTCACCGCAACCGGCGAAAAGGCCGATGACGGTTTCGACTGGTAGAAGCCGAACCCCTTGGCGAGCTCGGGTCCGGTCAGGCCGCGCAGCGTTACATCGTTGACCAGCATGACCAGCCGGATCGCCGCCCGCGCCTCATCGAGGCTTGCGCCCATCGGCACGTCGTCAGTGATGATGGCGACCTCGCCTTCCATGTCGATGCCGAAGGCCTCGTCGGCCATGCGGATCGGGTCGCGCGGCGCGAGGAAGGAGTCCGAGCCGCCCTGGTAGATCAGCGGATCGGTCCAGAAGCTTGCCGGCATCTCGGCGCCGCGCGCCTTTCGCACCAGCTCGACGTGGTTCACATAGGCCGAGCCGTCGGCCCATTGGTAGGCGCGCGGCAGCGGCGAAAGGGCGTCATGTTCGTGAAAGCGGGCAGACGGCACCGCATTATTCTCAAGCGATTCGGCCATCGCAGCGAGATGCGGCGCGATGCGATGCCAGTCGTCGAGCGCGGCCTGCAGCGTCCGCACCAGGAACGAAGCATCGGTAAACCGCGTCAGGTCGCGCGAGACGACGACGAGCTTTCCGTCGCGCGTCCCATCCTTCAATGTGGCAAGCTTCATGCGTCCTCCCAATGCGTTTATTCGTAGTATTTGCCGGCGTAGATAATTCTGGCCGCGGCTTTCCAAGGATTTTCATCCGCTAGAAACGCCGGATTGCCCTGCCCATGGGCTTCGAACCAGGCGACCGCCGATTCGAGAAAGGTGCTGATCGAGCCATTTTGCCACCCATTCCAGCCGGGATCGGATGGTCCGGGCTTCGCAATCTCCCTGCGGTCGGCGTCTTCCCGATCCCTCCTCAACGCATCGACGAACCGGACGAAAGACGGCAAGTCTTCCACCCGATCGAGAAACAAGGAGAGCTGCGCCCAGGATGTCTCCTCGGATTTCCGCACCTCTTCCCAAAGCTTGTCGTTGGTCACGTCTCACTCCCAAGCCCCACAACAAGGCCGTCGCGGGCGATCGTCAAGTCGCCGGCCCATGTTTTCCTGACGGCGGCAATCCAGTCGGCCTCGCCGATCTCGGGATCGTCGGCGGGAATGAGGTGGTTGAGGACCAGTCTTTTGACGCCTGCATCACAGGCGATGCGGCCCGCTTCCTCGGCAAAGCTGTGGCTGGCAAGCAGGTGTTCCCTCAGCCTTGCGCCGTTGCCGGTCTTCGCGACCAGCCGCTCGATACCCTTTTCCAGCATGGCCTCGTGGACCAGGACGTCGGCGCCCTCGGCGAAATCCGCCAATGGCGGAAAGAACGCCGTATCCGATGAAAAGACGATGCCTTGCCCCGCATGATCGAAGCGCAGCGCAAAGCAATCCGTCACCGGCGGGTGGTCGACGCGCAGCGCCGATATTTTGAGACCGCGCTTTTCCGCCACCTGGCCTTCACCAAACTCGACGATCGAAACCAGGTCGCGGATATCCGGCCGGCCTTCGTCGGCGATGCGGATCTCGATGTCGAATTCCATCGCCTGGCAAAAGCGCTGCCAATAATGGCCGATGCCGGGCGGGCCGAACAAAGTGACGGGCGCCGCCAGGCCGGCGGTCCAGGCGGTGTGGATCAACGGTCCGAGTTCCAGCACATGGTCGGAATGCAAATGCGTGATGAAGATCAGGTCGAGCGCCTTCAGGCTGATGCCGGCATCGGTCAGCCCGCGCGTTACGCCCAGCCCGCAATCGACGACGATGGTGCGGCCGCCAATCTCCAGCAGCGACGAACTCGGCCACGGGCCGCCCGGCCGCAGCGCCGGGCCACCCTTCGAGCCCAGAAGCACCAGACGATCCGTCATGCGTCGGCGCTCAAGACCAGTCGCCCTCTGGCGTGCCGTTGAAGCGCTTCTTCAGGCCGGCCCAGCAGTCGATGTAATTGTCCTGCCGGGTTTCGAGCTCGGCGCCATAGCGGGTCACCATTTGCGGAAAGCGTGTCTCGAACATGAAGGCCATGGTGTTGTCGAGCTTGACCGGTTTCAGCTCCGCGCGCGAGGCTTTTTCAAAGCCAGACGCATCTGGTCCGTGAGCCAGCATCATGTTGTGCAGGCTGATGCCGCCGGGCACGAAGCCCTCTTCCTTGGCATCGTACTGACCATGAATCAGGCCCATGAACTCGCTCATGATGTTGCGGTGATACCAGGGCGGCCGAAAAGTGTTTTCCGCCACAAGCCAGCGCGGCGGGAAGATGACGAAATCGATATTGGCGGTGCCTTCCTCGCCGCTCGGCGCGGTCAGCACGGTGAAGATCGATGGGTCAGGATGATCGAACAAGATCGCGCCGACCGGCGAAAAGGTCGCAAGATCATATTTGTAGGGCGAATAATTGCCGTGCCACGCCACCACATCCAGCGGCGAATGATCGATCTCGGTGACATGGAACTGGCCACACCATTTCGCGATCAGCCGGCACGGTGTTTCCTTGTCCTCGAACCAGGCACAGGGCGTCTTGAAATCGCGCGGATTGGCCAGGCAGTTGGCGCCAATCGGGCCGCGATCCGGCAGCGTCAGCTTGGCGCCGTAATTCTCGCAGACATAGCCGCGCACTTGCGGATCCACCAGTTCGACCTTGAACACCAGACCGCGCGGCAGCACGGCGATCTCGCCCGGCCTGAGTTCGATGACGCCCATCTCGGTGACGAAGCGCAAGGCTCCAACCTGCGGCACGACCAGCAACTCGCCATCGGCGTTGAAGAAATGGTCGTCGGCCATCGAACGGTTGGCGACATAGACATGTGCCGCCATGCCGGTCTGGCTAAGCACGTCGCCGGCGGTGGTGATCGAGCGCATGCCGGCAATGAAATTGGTCGGTTCCTTCGGCATCGGCACGGGGCTCCAGCGATACTGGCCGAGTGCGAGCTGATGGTCGCCGACGTTCGGCGCGCTTTTCCAAAGCGGATAATTCGCCGCTTTGAAGCGGCCGGTGTGCCTGACGCTTGGCCTTATCCGATAAAGCCAGGAGCGCTCATTGGTGCCGCGCGGCGCGGTGAATGGAGAGCCCGAAAGCTGCTCGGCATAGAGGCCGTAAGCCGGCCGCTGCGGCGAGTTTCGCCCTTGCGGCAGCGAGCCCGGCAGAGTCTCGGTCTCGAAGTCGTTGCCGAAACCCGGCATGTAGGAATAGGCCATGGAATCCTCCCGAATTCATGGTCTTGGAGCATCGTTTGCGCATCCGCAAAGATGCTCCGAGTTGACCATACCGGTTTCATTTGTAACCATTGAAAATGTAACCATCAACGGTGATTTCGGCATGAGCCGCCAGCATGCCAGTCAGGGCCAACCATGGAAATCCTCGAACTGGAATCCTTCCTGCCTTACCGGCTCTATCGGCTCGCCGATGCCGTCAGCCGCGAATTCTCAAGGATATACAAGGACCGCCACGGCCTGACACGGCCCGAATGGCGCACGCTTGCGGGACTTGGACAGCACGGCACGATGACGGCGACGGCGCTCGGCGAGCAATCGGCCATGCACAAGACCAAGGTTTCGCGCGCGGTCGCCGAACTCGAGCGGCGGCGCTGGCTGACCCGCACGCCAGACGAGAAAGACCGTCGCGTCGAGCATCTGACGCTGACCAAAGCGGGGCTTGCCGCCTATCGCGAAATGGTGCCGCTGGCGAAGGAGTTCGAGCGGGAGCTGCTGGAGAGGCTTGGTGCGGAAGAGCGGGCGGCGATTGTCAGTGGGGTAGCGGCGCTGGAGGCAAAACTCACCTTGGGTTGAAAATCCTCCCTCAGCTTCGACCGTCGCAGAAATCAGATGGCTTGGGCAGGCGACGCTCCTAAACCGTAATAGGCGCGTTCGGCTTCAATGATGCCTCTGACATAGCTTCGAAATGCTACCGGATCATCGATGTAAGTCAGGAGCACCTGCGCTTGCGAAGCCGCGTGTCTTCGAACGCTTTCAAACAGCCGCCTCGCTGTTTCAAAATCACCAGCCAAGCCGGCCGCCACCCCGGCATTGAGAGCTGCCCATTCGCCGTATGCACGGGGCTGCAATTCATTCACGAGGATCGTCGCCGCCGCCTGAACGGAAGGGAACATCGATCGGTGAACCTGATCGATTTCGACTGCCTCCCTGGCCATTTGACCTACCAAGGGGAGAAACTGCTCTGGGCTCTCGAACTCAACAAAGGAGCCAACGCGCTCAACGCGATCGAACGTCAATGTGAATGGCGGCAAACCCCAAAGCCAGTGAACCGCTAAATTCAGGTAAGAGCCTTTCGACCAAGAGCTGGGTTGGAACTCGACAACACTTAGCCAGAAGCCACGGTCGGCAATCCAGGTTCGCGACTGACCCTTCCGCCGAAATCCAGCAGGCTGCAATGCGATCCTTGCCTGCGAAGCAATGATACGTCCGTGCTCGTTATCCGCCATCTCGGTCCCTACATGACAGCAATGGGCGTGGCGCTACCAATCCATCACCACCTTGCCGGAATTGCCGCTCTTCATCGCCTCGAAGCCGGAAATATAGTCGTCAATGCCGATGCGATGCGTGATCAGGCCGCTGACATCGAGCGGGCCTTGCACCAGCGCGATCATCTTGTACCAGGTCTCGAACATCTCGCGGCCGTAGATGCCTTTCAGGTGCAGCATCTTGAAGATGACCTTGTTCCAGTCGATCTCGAAGCCGGTCGGCGCGATGCCGAGAATGGCGATCTTGCCGCCATTGTTCATGGTGTCGATCATGTCGCGGAAGGCAGGGGCTGCGCCCGACATTTCGAGGCCGACGTCAAAACCCTCGGTCATGCCGAGCGCCGGCATCACGTCGCGCAGCTTTTCCTTCGACGCATCGACGACATGCTGGACGCCGAGCTTTTTCGCCAGTGCCAGGCGCACCGGGTTGATGTCGGTGATGACCACTTTTCGCGCGCCGACGCACTGCGCCACCAGCGCGCCCATGATGCCGATCGGCCCGGCGCCGGTGACCAGCACGTCCTCGCCGACGAGATCAAAGGACAATGCGGTGTGAACCGCATTGCCCAAGGGATCGAATATCGCCGCGATCTCGTCCGGCACGTCGTCGGGGATCGGCACAACATTGTGCTGCGGGATCGCCAGGTATTCGCCAAAGGCGCCCGGCCGGTTGACGCCGACGCCGAGCGTGTTGCGGCACAGATGCCCCCTGCCCGCCCGGCAGTTGCGGCAATGGCCGCAGACGATATGGCCTTCTCCGGAAACGCGCTGGCCGAGTTTGTACTCGGTCACCGCCGTGCCGAAATCGGCGACGGTTCCGACGAATTCGTGGCCGGTCACCATCGGCACCGGCACCGTCTTTTGCGCCCACTGGTCCCAATTGTAGATGTGCACGTCGGTGCCGCAGATCGCCGTCTTCCTGATCTTGATCAGCACGTCGTTCGGACCGATTTCCGGCACCGGCACCTCTTCCATCCAGATGCCCGGCTCGGCCTTGGCCTTGACCAGCGCCTTCATCATGTTCGACATTCTCTTGTCCCCTGAACCTTAGTCGCCTGAACCTTAGTCGCCTGAACTTAGTCGCTTGAATCTTTTGATCCGGAATCGCTTTTCGGTCCCGGCCGCTCAGGAAATCACGCCGAGTTCGCGACCGACTGCGGCGAACGCCTCAACCGCACGATCGATGTCAGCGCTGGAATGGGCGGCCGACATTTGCGTGCGGATGCGCGCCTGGCCCTTCGGCACCACCGGGAACGAGAAGCCGATGACATAGATGCCGCGCTTCAGCATCCGCGCCGCCATTTCCTGTGCCAACGTCGCGTCGCCCAGCATCACCGGGATGATCGGATGGTCGGCGCCGGCCAGTGTAAAGCCGAGCCTGCCCATCTCGGAGCGAAACCGCGCTGCGTTGGCATATAGGCGCTGACGCAACGCATCGCCATTGCGGACCAGTTCGAACACCCGAATCGAGGCGCCGGCGATCGCCGGCATCAGCGTGTTGGAGAACAGATAGGGGCGCGAGCGCTGGCGCAGCCAGTCGACTACCTGCTTCCTGCCCGAAGTGTAGCCGCCCGACGCGCCACCCAACGCCTTGCCAAGCGTGCCGGTGATGATGTCCACCCTGCCCTCGACGCCGCAATGTTCGGCCGAGCCGCGGCCATTCCTGCCGACGAAACCAACTGCATGGCTGTCGTCGACCATCACCATCGCATCGTATTTGTCGGCGAGGTCGCAGACGCCCTTCAGATTGGCGATGATGCCATCCATAGAGAACACGCCGTCGGTGGCGATCAGCCGGAACCGGCAGTCGCGCGCCTCTTTCAACCGCGCCTCCAGATCGGCCATGTCGTTGTTGGCGTAGCGGAAGCGCTTTGCCTTCGACAGCCGCACGCCGTCGATGATCGAAGCGTGGTTCAGCGCATCGGAGATGACCGCATCCTCCTCGCCGAGCAGCGTCTCGAACAGGCCGCCATTGGCGTCGAAGCAGGAGCCGTAGAGGATCGTATCCTCCATGCCGAGGAAGTCAGAAATCGTCGCCTCGAGCTGCTTGTGTTCTTCCTGCGTGCCGCAGATAAAGCGCACCGACGCCATACCGTAGCCGTAGCGGTCAAGCGCCTGCTTGGCCGCTTTCCGCAGTTCGGCGCTGTCGGCGAGGCCGAGATAATTATTGGCGCAGAAATTCAGCACCTTCTCGCCGCCGACCTCGATCTCGGCCGATTGGGTCGAGGTTATCACCCGTTCGGATTTGTAAAGGCCGGCCGATTTCAGTCCTTCAAGCTCGCTGTCGATGTGGGAAAGGAATGCTTCGGTCATGATCAGGCCCTGTTGAGATCGACGAGGACTGTCGCGCCGCGCGGACGAAAAATCCATCGCAAAAGCGACCGCTTCGGTGGCGGCAATGGCACGGCAGAGGCCACGATGTTCAAATGCGGAGGCGCCGCGAAAGATTGCAATAACCACTTTGCGGGTTTCCCGCCGCGGTCGCCGCCGCCGGCCTGCTGCCGTCCCAAACCTGTTAACACTTTGAAGCCAAAGGTTGTCGCACAAGAATTCGTTGGCGAGAGGGCCGCCTCAGAAAATGTCGCAGCAGCCGGTGCACGCCGTTTCAGGCAGGCTCATACTCCTGATCAAATCCGGCTACTGGCTGGCTCTGTTGATCATAGCCGCCATGGTCGTGGCCTCCTTCATCCTGCTGCAACAGGTGATGTCTACCCAACGGCACAATCAGGCGCTGCTCGATATCGTCAGCACACAGAAAGCCCTGTCGCAGCGCATCGTCTTCCTCGCCGGCGCGACAGGCAGCGCTTCACGCGACCAGCAGCCGGCCCTGGTTAGCGCGCTCAAGCAAGCGACGGTGGAGTTCGAGAAGAACTACGATCTGCTGCTCGAACGGACCGCCGCCGATCCGGCGTCGCCGGCAAGGTTCGATCCGAAATCGATCGAGAGCGTGCTTTTCGCCAAGCCGTACCATCTCGACTATTTCTCGGTCGGGCTTATCGCCAACGGCGAACGCCTGATCTCGTCATTCGAATCGCGGCTCAACATGGCCGGCAATGGTGGCTACAAAGGCGGAGAGGAGCGCGTCAACCTGAACGCTTCCGTTGCCAACGCAACATTGTCGGGCTATGCCGCACTTGGCCAGCCCATCAGCGCCTTTGCAGACCAGCGATCCGAAACACTTCTCGATCTTAACCGCACATTGTTCTACTCGACCATCGGCGTCATCGTGCTGGTGGCGCTTTTCATTTTCAGGCCAATGTCGAATGCCATCCTGCGCAGGACGCGCGAGCTGGTCGATGCGCGCAATTCCATGGCCTTTATCGCCGTGCATGACGGGCTGACCGGCCTGCACAACCGCACCTTCCTGACCGAGCATTTCGATACGCTGATCAATGCGGCGCGGCGACGGCGTGAACGGGTTGCCGTTGTGCAGTTCGATCTCGACCGGTTCAAGCAGATCAACGACACGTTCGGCCACGCCGCCGGCGATTATGTGCTGGTGGCGGCTGCGCAGCGCATGCGTGATTCGTGCCGTACGTCGGATCTCAACGTGCGGCTCGGCGGCGATGAATTCGTCATGATTCTCAACGGTGCCGGCAGCACCGAGGACATCGATACCGTCGCCCGGCGCATCCTGACCAAGCTCAACAAGCCGATCGTCTTTCGAGGCACGACAATCCATCCGGGCGTAAGTGCCGGGATTGCGGTCTACCCTGTCGACGCCGACAATGCGCAGGATCTGCTCGTCCATGCCGATCTGGCGCTGTATTCCGCCAAGAAGCAGGGCGGCGGCAGCTTGTCGTTCTTCTCCGAGGAGCTGAGGCACGAACTCGATTATCGCAAGCAGCTCGAGCTCGACATCAGGACCGCCATCTCGGAGAAGGCGTTCGAAGTCTATTTCCAGCCGCAAGTCTCGCTGTCGGACGGCGGCATCAGCGGCATCGAGGCTCTGGTTCGCTGGAGACATGCCGAGCGCGGCATGATCGCGCCGGGCGAGTTCATTCCGATCGCGGAAAAATGCGGACTCATGCCCGAGATCGGCCGCATCGTCATTGCCAAGGCGATCGACGAAGCAGCCGAATGGAACCGCGCAGGCATCGCCTTCGGGCGGATCGCCGTCAATGTATCCGGCTCGGAGCTGCGCGAGACAGATTTCGAAGTCTTCCTGTTCGACATGCTGGAGAGGGCTGGCCTGCCAGCGCACAAACTGTCGCTGGAGATCGTCGAATCCGTCATCCTCGACGACGAGAAGACCGGTATCGCGGCAAAGCTGCGGCACATTCGCGCCGCCGGCATCCATCTTGAGCTCGATGATTTCGGCACCGGCTACGCATCGCTCAGCCATGTCAATCCAAACGAGATCGATCGGCTGAAGATCGACCGCCGTTTCGTCCAGAACATCAACGAGAACAGCGGCAACACCAAGATCGTGCGTGCCCTCACAGAACTCGCCCGCGGTCTCGGCATCTCGATCGTTGCCGAGGGCGCTGAAACCGAAGCCGAGCTCGACTCGCTGATGGCGATCGGCTGCGACCAGGTGCAAGGCTATTCCATCGCTTTCCCGATGCCGCCGGACAGCGTGCGCGAATGGCTGCTGGCGCGAACGCCCAAGAAGGCCAGGCTGACGGTGCTGCAGGGCTGCCGGGCGTAGATCCGTCATGGTTCGGACTTGCGAACCGACCTGATCTGCCGAGGCGGAAGGTCATCCTCATCACCGGGAAATCCTGCCAGCAATTGTCCAAAGCTGGGCACACGCGCCAGTCTTTCGTAGTCCTGAAACGACAGAATGACCGCCTGCTTGCGGCCGTGCCGGGTGATGATGGCGGGTTCTCCCGCGACGACCTGATCGAGCAGCGCCGAGAGTGTAGCCCCGGCATCCTTCAGCGAAATTTCGCGCATGGCGTTTCCTATCCTAATTTCTAACCCTCGACATTGGCCCGCAACGCGGCCAGCACCTGTGCAAACTCCGCCAGCCTGTCGTCGGACAGTCCTTTCCGCAGCCGCTTGTCGAAGGCTAACGCGGCGGTGCGCAATTTCAGGAACAGCGCTTCTCCGGCTTGGGTCAGCTCCACCTGGTGAACCCGGCGGTTCTCGGGATCGCGGCGGCGCATCAGCAGGCCTTGCGTCTCCATGGCGTTGAGGTGGTGGGTCAGCGTTGCGCCCCGGATGCCGATCATGCCGGCGAGCTCGCGTTGGTTGGCCAGCTCCCGCGACTTGACCGACAGCAACGTGACCCAGACCGGCAGCGTGCCGCCTGCCTCGACCAAGGCAGCGTCGAAAGCCTGCGCAACCAGCTTGGCGGTGCGCGCGAGATTCATCCCGATCGGCGGGCGGTCAAAGGGCGTCATGATCCGACACTAGAACAAGGGCAAAGCCTAAGGAACCGGCTCGAGCTTATGCGTTGACATCTAATCATTTGATATCTATCAATATGCCTGGCGGTGGGCAAGAGAGGATATGCGGTCATGCAATATGTCTACATCATCGTCCTCGGCCTTCACGTCATGGCGGGCGTGTTCTGGGCCGGCACCACCATCGCGGTCGCCCGCGAACCGGAGATCAGGGCGGAACGTTTCTTCCGGCCGCAAATGGGCGCAGCCGGCGTGGTTTTCCTCACGGGCTTGCTGCTGTGGTATTTCTTCCACAACGGCTCTTTCGGCTCGATGGAGAAGGTCTTGGCGCTGGGCATCTTGACGGCGTTAATCGCCGCCGGGGTTCAGGGCGCGCTGGTGGGTTCCGCCAGCAGGCAGTTGGCCGGGGCCGATGCGGCGAAGCAAACCCAATTGCGCGCCAAGATGACAAAAGGCGAACGCATCGCTGGCGGCCTGCTGGTCATCACCGTGTTCTGCATGGCCACCGCCAGGATGTTTTGAGCGTCCTGCCGCAATCGCAAGATCGTACGGTGCCCGGCGATAGCCGGCGGCGTGCGCGGCGCGCAGACCGGACCGACGTGCCTGGTGGCTCTCCGTACGGAGGTTCGGCTGCGCGCCACCAATCAATCCAAAATATTCCTCAGATCCGCAAGCCGAACCTGATGCCGTCATAGATTGCGGCGTGGATGTTGCGCGAGGCTACTGCATCGCCGATGCGGAAGAGCACGAAACCACTCTGCGGATTGCGCACCGGAAAGATGTCGCCGCCATTGACCAGTTTTTCGTAATCGATCGCGCCGGCGTTCTTCGACAGCGGCTTCAGCGCCAGGTAGAGATCGTCGAGCGGCAGCGTGCCGTGCTCGACCACCACCTGGTCGACGCGCCGCTCGCCGCGCCAGCCATCGGCGAAGTCGGAGGCGAGCTCGGCGATCAGCTGGTTGCCTTCGCGCCGCACAGAACGTAGCCGTGTGTTGATGGTCACCGTGACCCCCTTTTCCTGGAAGGCGCGCATGTAGGGCACATGATTCATGCCGCCCATTTCCGGGGCGAAGAAGCGCTCTGGTGAAACCAGCTCCAGCCTGGCGCCGCTATTGGCGATCAGTTCGGCGGCACCCATGCCCTGGTGGCCGCCGTTGTCGTCATAGAGCAGCACGTTCTCGGCCGGCTTGACGCTGCCGGCCATGATGTCCCAGCTCGAGGTGACGAGATCGTCGCCCGCCGTCAGAGGCGGGTTCTGCGGCAGGCCGCCAGTGGCGACCACCACCACGTCCGGCGACAGCGCCAGCACGTCGTCCGTCTCCGCCCATTTGTCGTAGCGGATCTCGACGCCCAGCCGGTCGAGTTCGGCCAGGCGCCAGTCGATGATGCCGATCAATTCCTTGCGGCGCGGGTTTTGCGTTGCCAGCCGCACCTGGCCGCCGGCCTGGCTCGATGCTTCCAGCACCGTCACCTGGTGCCCGCGCTCGGCGGCGACGCGCGCTGCCTCCAGCCCGCCGGCGCCGGCGCCGACGACGACCACCTTCCGCTTCGGTCCCTCGGTTTTCGGAATAATATGCGGGATATCAGCCTCGCGGCCCGTCGCCGCATTGTGGATACACAGCGCCTCGCCGCCCTCATAAATGCGGTCGAGGCAATAGGTGGCGCCGACGCAAGGGCGGATCTCGTGCTCGCGGCCTTCCATCACTTTTTTGACGATATGCGGGTCGGCAATGTGGGCGCGCGTCATGCCGACCATGTCGAGCTTGCCGGTGGCGATGGCGTGACGCGCGGTGGCGACGTCGGAAATCCGCGCCGCATGGAAGGTCGGGAATTTCGTCGCCGCTCTCACCTCCCCTGCGAAATCGAGATGCGGTGACGAGCGCATGCCGGTCACCGGGATGACCTTGGTCAGCGCCGCATCGGTCTCGATCGAGCCACGGATGATGTTGAGGAAATCGACCTTGCCGGAGCCGGCCAGCCGCCTGGCGATTTCGACGCCCTCCTGTTTCGACAGGCCTTTCTCGAAATCCTCGTCGGCGACCATGCGGATGCCGACGACGAACTTTTCGCCGACCGCGGCACGCACTGCGTCGAGCACCATTCCGGTGAAGCGCAGCCGGTTGTCGAGCGAGCCGCCGAAATCGTCGTCGCGCTGGTTGGTGGCCGGCGACCAGAAACCGTCCATCAGATGGCCGTAGGCTTCGAACTCGATGCCGTCGAGGCCGGCAGCCTGGCAGCGCTGCGCGGCCGCCGCATAGTCGGCGACGATGCGCTCGATATCCCAGTCCTCGATAGTCTTGGGAAAGGCGCGATGGGCCGGTTCGCGCACCGGCGAAGCCGACAGGACGGGCAGCCAGTCGGCCTTGTTCCAACCGGTGCGGCGGCCGAGATGGGTGATCTGTATCATCACCTTGCAATCGTGCTCGTGGCAGGCATCGGTAAGCTCGGCGAGCCACGGCACGATGCGGTCGTCATAGACATGCAGATTGCCAAAAGCGGCCGGGCTGTCGCGCGAGACGATCGCCGAACCGGCGGTCATGGTCAGCGCCATGCCGCCCTTGGCCTTTTCGGCATGGTAGAGCCGATAGCGTTCCTTCGGCATGCCGTCCTCGGAATAGGCCGGCTCATGGCTGGTCGACATCACCCGGTTCTTCAGCGTCAGATGCTTGAGCTGATAGGGCTGGAGGAGCGGGTCGTTGCTAGTCATCATCTTCCTGCTGTTTCAAATTGTGCTAATGAGCGGCAAATTTCTGTTTTTACGCATGTCGCTGTCCCAAAATCGCTGCGCAGTTTTGGGCGACATGCAGCAAGGAACCTGCTCATGACCGATACGAAAAACCTCACCCAGCTCGGCACCAACGTCGAGGCGCCACAGAGCCCTGAAGCGGCAGTCCTGGAAACCGTGCCGTTTTCGCGCGGCGACGGCCCGCCGGCCATCGTTCGCTTTACCTGCCCGGAATTCACTTCGCTCTGCCCGGTCACCGGCCAGCCGGACTTCGCCCATATCGTCATCGAGTACGCACCCGATGCGCTGCTGGTGGAATCGAAGTCGCTCAAGCTGTTCATGACCTCGTTTCGCAACCATGGCGCCTTCCACGAAGAATGCACCGTCATGATCGGCCGCCGCATCATCGCCGCGACCAAGCCATTGTGGTTGCGCATCGGCGGCTATTGGTATCCGCGCGGCGGCATTCCGATCGACGTGTTCTGGCAAACCGGCGCGCCGCCGGAAGGTGTGTGGCTGCCCGACACCGGCGTCGCCCCCTATCGCGGGCGCGGCTAATCGGACGGAGCGGCTCACCTGATCCCGGTCCGGCACAGGTTGGTCCCCAGGAAAGGCATCACGGCGTCGCGGTACCGCTGTTGGTCATAGCGATAGAGATCAACGTGCCGCGCGCCGTCGAACCAGACCAGCTTTGCGTCAGCGCCTGCCGCATCTTTCAACGCCAGTGTCTGGCTGCGAGCGACAAACGGATCCGAATTGCCTGCTAGCAGCAATATCGGCCGATCAATCGCGCCGATGCGATCGACCGGCCTGACATCATCTACCCCGAAGCCAAGGCGGAGCTGCATCTGCGCCAAGAGGATGGTCGCCTGTACGTCGCGCAACATAGGCAAGGGCGCTCGCAACGCCGTGGTTTCCAGCAAAGTCGCGTAGAGCTGCTCCAGGACATAGGCATCGGCATGCTCCTGCTGAGCGCCAAATACAAAAGCAGCCGCACCGAGCGACGAGCCGATGGCCGCCACCTTGCGACCGGCGAAGCGTTGCCGCGCAAAGGCGAGGATGCGGCTGGCGTCCTGCCGTTCGATGTAACCAAAGCCTCTGATATCGCCGCCGCTTTCGCCATGTCCCGACAGATCGAACAGCACGATCGAGTAGCCGCTTTCGAAAAGCAGCTTCGCTCTTGGAACCATGGCCAGCTTGTTTGAACCGCGTCCGTGTAACAGCACGATTGTTCCGCAACTGTCCTGCCGATCCGCCACCCAACCGGCAAGATCGGGCGCGCCCTCCTGCTTCAGAACGATGCGCTCCACCGGTAACCCCACAGGCAGCGTGAAGCTTTGCTGAGGCACGCGGGCCACCGCGCGGCTTCCTGCCTCCCAGGTGACAGCGCAGGCCAGGACGCAAACCGCCGCGAATAAAGCAACCACGACAGGACCTCTTCTCATCGATCGGTCACGTGCACTTCGCATCAGTTGAGCGGCAGCCGCCGGTAACGGCCGGGACTGTTCGGATCGCTGAAATGGTGCATCGGCCCGTGTTCGGCAAAGTGCGCTGACCAGCGTTTCATTGCCGCCGGGGCGAGTTCGACACCCAGCCCGTCACCTTCCGGCACGCGCACCGTGTTGGCGATCTGTTTGAACGGGCCGTCCTTGATCACGTCGCCGATCTGCCAGCGAAACAGGGATTGCGACGCCTCGGTGATCCATGGCGTTGCCGCCACGACGTGCAGATAAGCCGATGTCATGATGCCGAGATCGTTCGAATAGCACCAGAACCCCTTGCCCATCGCCTCACAGGCGGCGATGAATTTCAGAGTTTTCGATAATCCGCCGAGTGCTGCGAAATTGCAGACGAAGTAATCCGGCGCACCGAGCGCGACTGCCCGTCTGAGATCCGGGATGTGCGTGGAGAACGGAATGCGCGAATGCTGGCGCAGCGCTGCCATCTCCTCGAAGGTCGCGACCGGATCCTCGTAATTGCGGATGTTGAACGGCTCGATCTCGCCCAGCACCCAGCGCGCTGTGGTCAGCGACCACTGCATGTTGGAATCGAGTTTGATCTGCGCTTTATCGCCAAGCGCCTCGCGCAGCATGCGCACTGTCCTGATCTCGAGCTCGGGATCGCCCATGATCAGCTTGCCCTCGAAGATCGTCGAGCCGTGCTGTTCTCGCATGCCGAGACAGTAGTCGACGATCGCTTCGGCGGTCATCTCGCCGCCGGCTCCGCCTTGAGCGGGGCGAAAGGCGAAATATTCCGAAAACGGAATGTCCTTGCGCACCGCGCCGCCGAGCAGCTTGTAGAGCGGCATGCCGAAGACCTTGCCTCTTATATCCCACAGCGCCAGTTCGACGGCACCGAACGCCACCGTGGCTGCATTCTCGCCAGTATTGGCGGTAATCTGCCAGGGCGGCACGCAGCGCGCCTCGCAGTCGGCGATGTCGAGGGGATCGGCGCCAATCAGCGCCGGCGCGATCTCGGCCTTGATCACCTCGCCGAAATGCCACCATGGCGCCTCGCCCAGTCCGACCACGCCTTCGTCCGTCTCGACCTCGATGATCGATTTCGAGGCGCCGCCGTAGAGACCAGCCGTCCACCAGAACGGAGCATCGAGCGGGACGTTGACGTGGGTGACGCGGATGTTGGTGATCTTCATCGGTTCCGTTCTCACTCGCACTGGTATTGGCTGAGCGCCCATTCGCCGGTCACCGAGAGCAGGTCGGATATCTTCCAGTCGCCGTCGACTTTCCTGAATTTCCACTCCAGCCGGTGCGGGTTGCCGGCGACGACGAAGGCGACGACGACCTTGGCCTCGTTGCCTTTGATCGCTTCGATGGTCTTCAGGCTGTTGTCGATCTCCGCCTTGTCGTATTCGGAATTGTCGAGTGCCATGTTGGGATCGAGGCACTCGCCCTGCCCCGACTTCCGCAGCGCGTCGCTCTTGTCCAGCACCGACTTTGCCGGGTCGGTGAAATGGCCCCGCTGAGCCGGATCGACCTCGAGCCCGGCATGCTCGTAGAACGGCTTCACCACCGCGGTCGGCGAGGCCGGCTGCACGGCTGCGGCCGGCGCGTTTTCTGCCGGCGGCGAAACTGCCGGCGGAGGTGCCGCACTGTCGGCCGGCGCGTTTGCGGGCGGCGCGCCGAACAGGCCCTGAGCGGCGGCGCTGCTCAATCCGGCCAGCAGGCACGCAGTCGCCAGAACCCAGGGACGGCAGCGGAGCACGGCATCACTCCGGCGACTGCCCGGCAAGGCATTCGAGCGCACTCAGCGTCCAGCCGCTGGTCTTCGAGGTGATGTCGGCGATCTTCCACTGGCCGTCGATCTTCTTCAACGACCAGACCATTTCGCGTTTGGACTCATCGCCTTCGGGGAAAAGGTTGAACGTCGCCGTCACCTCGGCGCTATCGCCGTCCAGCGTTTCGGCCAGCGTCAGCGTCTTGGCCACGGTCTTCTCGTCATAGTCCTGCGCATCGAGACCAGGGGCGAAGTCGATGCAGGGAACTTCATCCGGATGGTTCTTTGCCGCATTGTCGTTCAGTTCGAACAGTTTCGTCACCGGCGCGGTGAAGCGGTCGCGATATTGCGCATCGGCCTCGAATTTGACCGACGGGACATAAAAGAACTTCACGGCGTTGGCAGCAGGGCCGGCAAACGCGGCCGCCGGCACGGCCATCGAAAGCGCGGCAACAAAAAGTGGCAGTTTCATGGGTGTCCCCGATTGTTCACTGACGGAAGCTATCAGTACCACGCATCTTGCCCGTCGGCTTTCTTGCGGTCCATGAAATCCTGCAACGTCTCGTCTGCTGGCAACTCAGGCGTTCAGCCAGACATCCTGGAGATCCATCTCGAAGGTTTGGTGGACACCGTAGTTCTTCACCTTCTCATTCATGTGGCTGAACAGCTTCTGCCAAAACGGCTGAATGATGACGCCCGAATCCTGCAGGATCTGCTCGATGTCCTTCATGACCTCGCGGCGCTTTTCCACGTCGATGAGCGAAAGAGCCTGCTCGAGCTTGGCGTCGAAATCAGGGTTCGAGTAGCCGGTTTCGTTCCAGGCCTCGCCGGTGCGATAGCCGAGCGCCAACACCTGTACGCCAAGCGGGCGCATGTACCAGATGGTCATCGAATAGGGGTATTTCGTCCAGTCGTTCCAGAAGGTCGACCCCGGCAGCACGGTGCGCTTCACCTTGATCCCGGCATCGCGCAACTGGCCGGCAATAGCGTCGCCGGTGTTCTTTTGCCAATCGTCCTCGACGGTGATCAGTTCATGCTCGAAGTCGTCCTGCCCGGCATCGGCCATAAGCTTCCTGGCGCCCGCGGCGTCGCGTGTCTTCTTGGGCAGCGCGTAGTATTCCGGATGAATCGGGCTGACGTGGTGGTTTTCACCAACAGTGCCTCGCCCGGCGTAGCCAAGTTCGAGCACCGCTTTGTTGTCGACGGCCATCTGGAGGGCGTTGCGAACCCGCTTGTCGTCATAGGGCTTGTTCGTGATGTTGGTCCGGGCGACGAGCGTGGTCGCTGTCGCGACCTCCGATTTGACCAGCCCCATCTTGTCGAGGATGTCTATGAAGTCGGCCGGCGTCTCGAAGTTGAGGTCGATTTCGCCGGAGTCGAATGCATTTATCGAGGCGTTGAAATCGGTTCCGTAGTCGATGAATTCGACGCCGTCGAGAAGCGCTTCACCGCCCCACCATTTGCCATTCTCACGACGCTTGACGACCGCTTTCTGGCCGACCGCATAAGACACCAGTTCGAACGGCCCGGTGCCAATCGGCTTCTCAATCGGATTGGCGCCGTCGGCGTCGAAGTTGCGATGGACCACCAGCGCCGGATAGTCGGTGAAGTTCGGGATCAGCGAGATGTCCGGTTCGTTCAGCTTCAGCTTCACCGTGTTGTCGTCGACTTTGGTGATCGCCCCTTCCCTGGCCTTGCCGGTCTTTGCATCGATCAGCGCACCGACGCGCGCGGCCATCGAATTGCCGGCGGCAGCCTTCTCGCACCAGCGCGTCAGATTGTAGGCCACGTCATCGGCGTTGAAAGCATCGCCGTTGTTCCAGGCGATGCCCTTGCGCACATGCAGCACGTATTCGGTGGCGTCGTCGTTGACCTCCCAGCCTTCGAGCAGAACCGGCTCGAATGTGAACTGGCGGGTGTAGCGGACAAGCGGCTCGAGCCAGCAGCGTGAAATGTTCGCAAGTTCCACCCAGTCGTAGGTGCGCGTGTCCTTTTGCGCCTTCACCGACATCGAAACGTGCAGCGTTCCGCCTTTCTTCGGCTCTTCAGCCAAAGCCCGCTCCGGCACGGCAAGTCCAATCATGCCGTAGGCAAGGGCCGTCGATGCGCCGAAAGCGCTTGCCAGGGCCAGAAACTCCCGCCGGTCGACGCGACCGGCGCGCGCCTCGCTGGCCATTGCTTCGATGGCGCTCGGTACGCGATCGCCGTTGCTTCTGAAGAGTGTCATTTTTTCCTCCCTTATGGTTCGCATCGGGTCTTCGCCCGTGATCAACTAACGCTGTCCGGCAGTTTCTCCTCGCGCCGCGCAATCAAATCTTTGAGACCATCGGCGATGCCCTCATCGAGCTTCGGCTCCTCATAATCGGCGAGCATGTTGCGCGCTTTCTCGCGGCCGCGGGTGTCGTGGTCCTTTGCTCCTTCCGCCTTCCACTGTTCGAACGAATTGAAGTCCATGATGCTCGGTATGAAGAAGGCGGACTCGAAATGTTCAAGCGTGTGCTGGGTGCCGAGGAAATGGCCCTGCGGTCCGACCTCGCGGATAGCCGCCATAGCCTCCTTGAAATCGTCGAATGGCAGCCCGCCAGCATATTTGTACCAGCCGACAAGCTGCTCGCAGTCGGTGGCAAATTTCGAATAGCCGCAGGTCAGGCCGGCCTCGAGCCAACCGGCAGAGTGCCAGATGTAGTTGGCGCCGGCAAGGATGGCGGCATGCATCAGCATGTTCGCCTCGTAGCCCGCCTGGGCGTCGTTCAGCTTCGAGCCGACATGGAAACCGGACGTGCGCCACGGCAGACGATACTTCCGCGCCAGCGCGCCCATGAGATACATCATCTGGGCCGCCTCCGGTGTGCCGCCCATGGGAGCGCCGGTCTTCATGTCGACCGTCACCATGAACTGTCCGTAGATCTGCGGCGAACCCGGACGCAGGAGCTGTGTGAACGCGACGCCCGCCAGCGCTTCGGCATTGACCTGCGCGACCGCACCGACGGCAGAGGCCGAAGTCGAGGCGCCGCAAAGGGCGAAGGGGGCGAGGATCAGCGGCTGGTTGTGGCGCGCATAGACTTTCATCGCGTCCAGCATGGTGGCGTCCCACACCAGCGGCGAATTGCAGTTGGTGATCGACACCAGGACCGGGTTGTCGCGGACATAGTCCTCGCCGAACACGATGCCTGCCATCGCCATCGTGTCTTCGGCTCGATCCTTGGAGGTCACGATGCCCATGAACGGCTTGTCGGAGTGCTTCAGCGCCGAATGGATGATGTGGAGGTGACGTTTCGGCACCGCGATTTCCATCGGCTCGCATATGATCGAGCTCGACGAATGCAGCGCCGGCGCCATGTAGGCGAGCTTGTGGAAATTGTTGAGGTCGGCGAGTGTGCCGTAGCGCCTGTTGTTGTCGAGGTCGCGCACGTAAGGCGCCCCGTACATCGGCACGAAGATGGAGTTGTTTCCACCCACACGTACGGAACGCTGGGGATTCCTCGCATTGAGCGTGAACTCCGACGGGACCTTCGAGATGAGCTCCATCAGCAGGGCGCGGTCGATCCGGACCCTTGTCTCCGAGACATCGGCGCCCGCCGCCTTCCACATTGCGATCGCCTCGTCGTCGCGGAACTCGCATCCCACTTCTTCGAGGATGGAGAGCGACTCCTGGTGGATCAGCTCCACCGCCTCGTCCGGAACCATCTGATAGACGGGAATCTGGCGGACCAGAGTTGGAAACGACGCTATGGGTGCGCCCCGCAGCGCCTTGCGCCCCAGGCGGCCGCCGCTGCGGCGGTTGGTGTGTTCGCTCACTTCAACGGCCGGTGCGTTCATGAAGGCTCCATATTCCTGTTGGTGACCAATCTAGCCAGACAAATTGCGGCTGTGACGCTGGAAAATCCTGATCTCTTGTATAAGCTCAGCTTATGCGAAGCTTGCGCCACCTGCTGCCGTCGGCCGGCAGCCTGATTGTTTTCGAGGCCGCCGGGCGGCTGTCGAGCTTTACCGCCGCCGGGCGCGAGCTCGGCATGACGCAGGCTGCCGTCTCCTATGCGATCCGTGGGCTCGAAGGGCAGCTCGGCGCCAAACTCTTCCAGCGCCGCCACCGGCAAGTCAGCCTGACCGAGGCCGGCGACCGCTTCCATGCCGACGTCTCGCTCGGCCTGTCGCACATTCGCAAGTCGGCGGAGGATCTGCGCCAGATCGCCGTCGGCGCGCATGTGACGCTCGCGGCCTCGACCGCCTTCGCCTCGTTCTGGATGATGCCGCGCCTGCAGCAGTTTCGCGACGAATTGCCGGGCATCGACCTGCGCATCCAGACCGCCGACCGCGATCTCGACATCATCGCCGAAGACATCCCGCTCGGCGTCCGCGGAGGCGAGCCCAAGGAATGGCCGGATTATCATTCGCTGCCGCTGGCCGATGAGGTGATATTCCCCGTTGCCGGCGTCAGTTATGTGGCACGGTTCGGGCTGCCGGAGCGTGTCGCGGACCTTCAATCGCACCGCCTTATCCATCTTGAAGAACCGTTTCGCGAGGCCGCCAGCTGGGACGAATGGTTCGCCTCGGCCGGTGTCGACATCGCCGATGCCGGACGTGGCTTGCGCATCAACGACTATGCGCTGGTGATCCAGGCCGTCATGGAAGGGCAAGGCATCGCGCTCGGCTGGGGTCACCTCGCCGAGCGGCTGCTGGCATCAGGGCTGCTGGTGCGCGTCACCGGCCACACGATGACGACCGGCAAGGGCTTTCATGTCATCTGGTCGAAGAACCGCGAACTCAGCGACAACGCCCGCAAGGTGCGGGACTGGCTGGCGGCGCAGGCGTGAGGCCGATAAATGCCGGGTCAAACGGTCACGACGATCTTGCCGAATTGCTCGTTCGATTCGAGATAGCGGTGCGCCTCGACGATCTGGTCGAACGGAAAGGTTCTGGCGATTGCCGGCTTCAGCGAACCCGAGCTCAGTCCGTCAAGGATGAACGCCTTGGCGGCCTGCAGCCGGACCGGATCGCGCACGATCTCATGGACGAGATAACCGCGCAGCGTCAGTGTCTTTGCCAGCACTGCAGGTAGCGGAAAGGGTGTCGGGTCGAGGCTCAAGCCGCCATATTCGATGAGAATGCCACCCGGTGCCATCGCTGCCGTCAGAGGCTTGAAAATCGGGCCGCCGACGGCATCGAACACCACGCGCACGCCGTCCGGGCCGGCGATTCGCTTCAGCCTGGCTTCCAGGTCCTCCTCTGCCGAGGCGATGACGTGGGCCGCGCCGAACTCAAGCAAAGCCCGCTTCTTGGCAGATGTCCGTGTGACCGCGATCGGGGTCGCGCCAATCATGTTGGCGATCTGGATCGCGGCAAGTCCGACGCTGCTCGAGGCCGCGGTAATGACAACAAAGTCCTCGCTTTGGAGGTTGGCAATGTCGATCAGCGCACCGTAGGCGGTGAGATATTGCATCCACGCCGCGGCGGCTTCTTCCCAACTCAGCGATGGTGGATGCTTGACGACGAGCTCGGCGGGATATGTGGCAATCTCACCATAGGCGGGCCAGCGGGCCATCGATAATGGCGGCACGATGCTGACGGCATCGCCAGGCGCAAACCCGTCCACGCCTTCGCCGACCATCTCGACGATACCCGCCGCCTCGAGCCCAAGACCGGAAGGCAACGGCGCGGTCTGGATGTAGGTCCCCGAACGCAGCAGCGCGTCGGCGCGGTTTATACCCAACGCCTTGACGCGGATCTGAATCTCACCGCTCGTGGGCGCAGGCGTGTCAACATTCTCGATGCGCAGGACCTCGGGACCACCGAGCTCATGAAAGCGAACGACACGTGCCATCGGTCACAACTCCAAACTATTTGAACTGAATCAGCTATGCCAGCGCTCATCAGGCGGATAAATAGCCGCTTGAGTAGAGCAGCAGAAACTGTGGGTTTTGAATATGGATCGCCTTACGAGCATGGCCGTGTTCGTCAAAGCCGTCGACCTGGGCTCGTTCGCAGCCGCGGCGGCGGCTCTCGATCTGTCCGGGCCGATGGTCGGCAAGCATGTCCGGTTTCTCGAGGAGCGCCTGAGCGTGCGCCTCATCAACCGGACCACGCGCCGCCAAAGCCTGACCGATTTCGGGCGCGCCTATTATGAACGCTGCCGGTTGGTGCTTGCCGAAGCGGAGGCCGCGGATGCACTCGCCGCCGACCAGCTTGCCGAACCGCGCGGAAAGCTGCGTGTCCTCATGCCGGTGCATTTCGGCCGGCGCTGCGTTGCCCCGATCCTGTTCGGGCTTGCGCAGCAATATCCGGCGCTGGAACTTGACCTATCGTTCAGCGATGCCATCGCCGATCTGGCAGAGGATGGCTGCGACCTTGCCATCCGAACGGGCGATCTGGAGGACCAGACCGGGGTGATGGCGCGTCGCATCGCGCGCCAGCACATGGTCGTCTGCGCGTCGCCGTCCTATCTCGACCGGCACGGCGAGCCACATGAAATAGATGACCTCGGCAGCCATCACGCGATCATCTACCGCCGTTCCGGGCGTGCCGTTCAGCCGTGGCTGTTTCCGCGCAACGGCCAGCCCGCGGCGGAGGTCAGGCCCGTCAGCAGATTACGGCTCGACGATCTCGATGCCATCGCCGATGCCGCGGCCGCCGGCATGGGGCTCGCCTGGCTGCCATACTGGATGGTTCGCGAGCGCATCCAGGCCGGCGTACTTGTCCCGCTGCTGCCGGAACAGCCACGGTTTCTCTATGACGCCCATGCGCTGTGGTTGCAGACGCCTCACCTGCCGATGAAAGTCCGTCTTGCCGTCGATGCACTGGCGGCAGCGCTGCCCAAGCTCATGACTTGAAGTGCACGAGCGGCCAGTCGCGATCAGCTGCGTGGATTTCCTCAATTCCGCCCTCCCGCATCGACCACGAATCCGCCTATAGTGCCCCATGCCGATCCGCCAGCTTTCCGAAACGATGATCAACCAGATCGCCGCCGGTGAAGTCATCGAGCGTCCGGCAAGCGTGGTCAAGGAACTGGTCGAGAACGCGCTGGATGCAGGCGCTACCAGAGTCGAGATCGTCACCGCCGGCGGCGGGCTGAACCTGATCCGCGTCAGCGACGACGGCTCGGGCATTCCGGAAAAGGAACTGGCGCTGGCGATTGCGCGCCATTGCACCTCCAAGCTCGCCGACGACATTCACGACATCCGCTCGCTCGGCTTCCGCGGCGAGGCCTTGCCGTCGATCGGCTCGGTGGCGCGGCTGTCGATCCGCTCGCGCACCGCGTCCAGTGAAAACGCCGCCGAGATCGGCATCGACGGCGGCCGCGTCTCCGCGGTCAGGCCGGCGGCGGCCAATCGCGGCACCACGGTCGAGGTGCGCGACCTGTTCTTCGCCACGCCCGCAAGGCTCAAATTCATGAAGGGCGAGCGCGCCGAAAGCTCGGCCATCGGCGACGTGGTCAAGCGCATCGCCATCGCCTTCCCCGCCGTGCGCTTCACCTTGGCCGGCCCGGACCGCTCGACGCTGGAACTGCCGGCGACCGACGACAGCCCGGAAGGCCGGCTGCGCCGGGTGGCACAGGTGATGGGCGCCGACTTTCCCGACAATGCGATCGCCATCGACGCGATGCGGGACGGCGTGCATCTCGCCGGCCATGTCTCGGTCCCCTCCTTCACCCGCGCCAACGCGCTGCAGCAATACGCTTATGTCAACGGCCGCCCGGTGCGTGACAAACTGATCGCCGGCGCCATTCGCGGCGCCTTCGCTGACGTGCTGCCGCGCGACCGCCATGCCGTCACCGTGCTGTTCCTGACGCTCGATCCGGTGATCGTCGATGTCAATGTCCATCCGGCCAAGGCAGACGTGCGCTTCCGCGACCCGGGGCTGGTGCGCGGGCTGATCGTCGGCGCTATCCACGAAGCGCTGGCCAATGCCGGCATCCGCGCCGCCACCACCGGGGCCGCCGGCATGATGGCGGCGTTCCGGCCAGGCGCCGCATCCTATGCGCATGGTGGCCCGGCCAACGGTCACCGCAGCTACGAGGCCGCCTATCGGGCATCGGGCTTTTCCGGGTTCGATCCTGCCCGTTCGCCGCAGCGGCCGCTCGACATGGGCGACGGCTTCGGCGAGGACGAGCAGGCGGCCTTCGACGCCGGGCCGCTGCACAGCGCCGATGCGCGCGCCGGGCAAAACGAAGCGGCGGAAACGCTGCTCGGCACGGCGCTGGGCGCGGCGCGCGCGCAAGTGCACGAGAATTATATCGTCGCCCAGACCAGGGATTCGCTTGTCATTGTCGACCAGCATGCGGCGCATGAGCGGCTGGTCTACGAGGCCTTGAAGAACGCCCTCCACTCACGCGCGGTGCCGTCGCAGATGCTGCTGTTGCCCGAGATTGTCGATCTGCCGGAAGAGGATGCCGAGCGGCTTGCCATACACTCCGAGACGCTGGCCCGCTTCGGCCTCGGCATCGAGCGCTTCGGCCCCGGCGCCGTCGCGGTGCGCGAGACGCCGTCGATGCTCGGCGAGACCAACGTCCAGCAGCTGGTGCGCGATCTCGCCGACGAGATCGCCGACAACGACACGGTCGACACGCTGAAGGAGCGGCTGGACAAAATAGCCGCGACCATGGCCTGCCACGGCTCGGTACGTTCCGGCCGCCTGCTCAAACCGGAAGAGATGAACGCGCTGCTGCGCCAGATGGAGGCGACGCCGGGCTCCGGCACCTGCAACCACGGCCGCCCGACCTATATCGAACTCAAGCTGGCGGATATTGAGCGGTTGTTCGGGCGGCGGTGAGAAACTCGCAGGGCGCAGCCCCCACCCGGACCTTCGGTCCGACCTCCCCACAAGGGGGAGGTAGGGAGCCTATCCGCCGACGCCTCGCGAGGAGCTTACCCTCGCCCTTGTGGGGAGGGTCGCTGCGAAGCAGCGGGGTGGGGGTACGAAAAGAGCCGCTGTACAGCGGCTCTTTTCGAGTCAGGCACAGCCCCAAACCCTTTGCTCATCTCTTCAAATTCACCACAATGACGCCGCCCAGCGCCAGCGCGCCGCCGAAGATGCCGAGCAGCGTCGGCACCTCGCCCAGCCAGAAGAAGCCGATCAGCGTCGCCATCGGCGACACCAGATAGAGGAAGTTCGAGGCACGCGCCGCGGGCAGCCGGGAAAGCGCTGTTGCCCATGCGGCATAGGCGATCAGGCTGGGCACGATGCCGAGAAAGATGACGGCGCCGAGCCCGGCCGCATCGGCGACCGCCGCCTGCGCCAGACCGCTCGGCAGGAACGGCGACAGGCAGAGCGCGCCAAGCACCATGTTCGAGGCCGAGATCGTCAGCGGGTGATGGCGGGCAAACAGCGGCTTCTGGACGATGGTGTTGACGGCCGAGCACAGCGCCGAGCCGAGGACAAGCAGCGCACCATTGTTGAAATGCAGCCCTTGCCCCTCGCCCATGGCGATGATGCCGATACCGGCGAAGGACAGGAATGTGCCGGCCCAGGCCAGGCCCGAGAAGCGTTCGCCGAGCAGCGCCATGGCCATGATGGCGGTGAAGATCGGGCTGACGTTGATGATGAAGCCGGCCGCACCGGCCGAAACGGTCAGCTCGCCGAAATTGAGCATCACCGTGTAGAGTGCGACGAAGACGGCACCACCGAAGACAAAGCGCCAGAGTTCATCGAGCCTGGGCAGTGCCGGCCGCTTGACCGCGAGGAAGATCGCCGCCGGAACCGCGGCGATGGCAAAGCGCAGCGCGCCAAGCTCCAGCGGCCCGAAAGCGGCAAGGCCGGCGCGGATCGCCGGAAAGGCGGAGGCCCAGCCGACGACCGTCAGCGCCACCGCGATGGCAGCCGTGGCATCCATGCGCTGTGTCGTATTCAACGTGCCGGTGTAAGCGCTCATTTGGGTGTCCTCGCGATCCAATGCCATGAAGTAGAGAAACGCTATTGCGGGTCGGTTGACAAACGAACAAATCGAGGATCACCTGTGACTATGGATCACAGCTTAGACCCGATGCTGCCGCTCGAAACGCTGCGCGCCTTCGACGCCGCGGCTCGGACCGGCAGCTTTTCGGCGGCCGCCGAGAAGCTCAACATCACCCACGGCGCCGTCAGCCGGCAGATCGCCAAGCTCGAGGGTTGGCTCGGGCTGAAAGTCTTCGATCGCGGCGCGCGCGGCGTCTCGCTGACCATCGAGGGCAACCGGCTGCATCTGCGCACCACCGAAGCCTTTGCCCTGATCGCCAGCAATTCGGACCGTTGGGTCGAGCCGCGCGGCACGGCGGTGGTGCGGCTGACCTCGATCCCCTCGGTCAGCGGGCTGTGGCTGATGCCGCGCATGGCGGCGCTGGAGAACCACCCGTCCAAGCTGCGTATCGTGCTCGACGTCGACATCCGCCAGGGCGATCTTGCCGACGAGGGCATCGACCTGTCGATCCGCTGCGGGCGCGGTCGCATTCCGGGCCGGATCTCGGTGCAGCTTTTCGAAGAATATGTGTTCCCTGTCGCCTCGCCGGAATTGGCCAGAGAGATCGGTCGCGGAGACCCCGCCCGACTGCTCGAATTTCCGGTGATCAATGATTCCGACGCTTCGGCCTGGCGCGCCTGGTTTGCGGCGCAGGAGATGGACTATCGGCCGCGGCCGCACGACCGCCGTTTCGAGGACTACAACCTCGTGCTTGACGCCGCCGCGCACGGGCTCGGTATTGCGCTGGCACGTCCGCCGTTGACGGTGGACCAATTGAAATCGGGCCGCATCGTCGCCGTAGACGAGCGCAGTGCGCTAAGCCCGATATCCTACTGGCTCGACCGGCCGCTGGGGCGCCCGCGCGCCGCCGCCGCCGAACTCGCCCGGCGCATCGCCGTCCAGGCCGGGCTGGCAGCGGAGAAGATCGAGCAGTTTATCACGGCCGAGGAATGAGATGCCGGCATCCGGTTTGCCGGCTTGACCTCGCCGCAATTTGTGGCGATGACATCGTCATGAATTTCGGCACCACCCCATGATGAACCGTTTCGAAGGACCCGGCGGCAAGGAAGCCCGCATCCGCTATCTCGACGGCGACTTCCAGGTGACCAGCCCCGGCGCCTTCGTGCGCTGCGCGGTGACCGGCGAGAGCATCCCGCTCGACGAGCTCAAATACTGGAGTGTCGCCAGGCAGGAACCCTATGTGAACGCCGCTGCCTCGCTGCGCCGCGAGATCGAAGCGCATCCGGAACTGCGCCGCCGACGCTAGTCCAGCGCAAATGGAAGCCGCCCCGTTGCGATCCTTCGCGCGCCGCCTCCTGCCGCGACGTCAAGCCGGCGACACCGAAACCTTAGAGGTTATCTTGAAATAAAAAACCCGCCTCGGGGCTCGAGGGCGGGTCTCGGTGAATCATCACCATAGCCAAATTAGTAGCATAGCTGCCGGCACAAAGCAAGAACAAAAGTAAGCGTCCGGCCTGAGGCGTCGCGCGAGTTGTGCTTGTCGACAATCTGTTGTGATCTTAGGGTGAGAAAGCACGGCCTAACCACGACGACGAAGGTGTTCAAGGGATGCGCGAAGTCGCCTGTGCCATCCTGGTCCGCGATGGCACCTTGTTGCTTGGGCGGAGGTCTCCGCATCGTCGGTCCTATGCAAGCTGCTGGGATGTGATTGGGGGACATCTTGAGGGCGCGGAAAGGCCAGAGGATGCGCTCGTTCGGGAAGTGCGAGAGGAAGTTGGCGTAACGCCGACGGGCTTCATACCAATCGGAGGGTTCGTCGAGTCTTCACCCGAAGTTGGACCCGGCCGGCTTCATTTCTTTGTTATCACGGAGTGGGCCGGCGGCGATCCGGAGATGCGGGGTGATGTGCATACCGAGCTCCGTTGGTTCGATGTTGAGACGGCCTGCGCTTTGCCTGACCTCGCTTTGCCGCAATACCGTTCGATCTTCAGGTCACTGGAAGGCATCGTGACCGCATGCACCGGATAGTAGATGACATCGGGGAGATGACGTCGCCGGATCAGCGCCACAGCAGCAGATCTTCGATCAGGTTGATCGAAACAAAATATGCCGCGACCAGCGGAAAGCTGCAAATTCCAGTCCTACATCGCCTCGGTGCTCAAGCTGCTGGTCAGCCCCTCAGCCTGCGCTGCCGCCAGGCATCCAGCGTCTCGTCGATGATGCGTTGCGGCACATGGTCGAGCTCGAAGACGGTGTCGATCTTCAGCACATCGAGCCCGTCGAGGAATTCCGGCGGTGCTGCGCCGTGACGCAGGCGGGCAGCGTCCTTCGCGGTGGTAATGAGGCCAAGCCCGGCTTTACGTGCTGTCGCCGCCAATTCGGCAAGCTCGTCCGCAGTGTAGAAATGATGGTCAGGAAATGGTCGGGTCAGCGCAAGCTCGCCCCCGGCCTCGCTTACGGTGTCGAAAAACTTATCGGGATGACCGATGCCGGCGAACGCCAGGAACCGCCTGCCGGCCAGCGTCATCTTGCTGCTCGGCGCGGTATGCGCCTCGAAGATCGGCCTGCCGGCGCGCGCTGCCTGCCGCACGACCGTATCGGCCGCGGTGCCCTCGCCCATCTTCAGCAACGCGCTGGTGAAGACCAGCTGGTCGACGATGTTCGCCCGCAGCGGTCCGCCGGGGATGACGCGGCCATTGCCGATGCCATGGCGCGCGTCGACGACGACCAGCGCATAGTCGATGTGGATGCGCGCGCTCTGAAAACCGTCATCCATGATCAGGAAATCGCAGCCGAGCTTGTCCAGCAGAAGCCTGGCGCCGGCGGCCCGGTTCGGCGTCACCGCGACCGGCGCATGTTCGGCCAGAAGCAGCGGCTCGTCGCCGACATGCTTGGCGGCGTCATGGTGGGGATCGACGATATGCGGCTGCGCGAAGGAGCCGCCATGGCCGCGCGACAGGAAACCCGGATTGAGCTGCATGCGCCTGGCCTGCTCGGCCAGCGCGATCGCCACCGGCGTCTTGCCGGTGCCGCCGACGGTGAAGTTGCCGACGCAGAGCACCGGCGCCTCGACCTTTTCGCGCGGCGCGTGCCGCATGCGGCGACCGGCGACAAGCGCATAGATGGCGGAAAGCGGCGACAGCGCCGTGACCCGCCAGTCCGGCTCTTCCCACCAGAAGGGTGGCGCTTCCGAGGTCACGTCAGCGCCCGTTCGCGCCCTTCAGGCGCGACTTGACGACCAGCGGCTGGATATAGGGCTCGAGCGACCTGAGCGTATGCGCCAGCGCACCGCGCATCTCGTCGACCGTCGCCGCACCCGCCGCCATCATCTCATGGCGGGCCGCCTCGTTGGTCAAAAGGAAATTAACGGCGCCGGCCAGCATATCGCGGTCGCGCACCAGCTTGGCGCCGCCGCTATCGAGCAGGCGCTGATAGGCCTCGCGAAAATTCTGGACGTTGCGGCCGGCAAGCACCGCTGTCTCCAGCATGGCTGGTTCCAGCGGGTTCTGGCCGCCCTCGGAAGTCAGCGAACGGCCGACAAAGGCAATTTCCGTCAGCCTCAGATAAAGCCCCATCTCGCCGATCGTGTCGCCGAGCAGAATATCGGTGTCGGCGGTGATCCTGTCGCCCTTGCTGCGCTGCGCCAGCTTCAGGCCCATGCCGGAAATCTGGGCGGCCAGCTGCCCGGCGCGATCGGGATGGCGCGGCACGATGATCGTCAAAAGCCCGTGGTGGCGCTTGTGCAGCATGGCGTGAACTTCGGCGGCGACCGCCTCTTCGCCGTCATGGGTCGAGATCGCCGCCCAGGTCGGGCGACCGCCGATCTGGCGTTTCAGCGCCGCCAACGCCCGTTCGTCGGCCGGCGGCGGCGCGGTGTCGACCTTGAGATTGCCGGATACAGTGACCGGCCGGGCGCCGAGCGACAGGAAGCGCTCGCCATCGAGATCCGACTGGGCGACGACATGGGCAAGATTTTCGAACAATGCTTCGGCAATGTTGGCGCGCTTCTTCCAGGACTTGAAGGAGCGGTCGGACAGCCTGCCGTTGACCAGAACCTGCGGCACGCGGCGGGCGCCGAGTTCCAGGATGGTCATCGGCCAGATCTCCGATTCGGCGATGATCGCCAGGTCCGGCTGCCAATGGTCGAGGAAGCGGCTGACCGCCGGCTTGAGGTCGAGCGGCACATATTGGTGGATGATGCGGTCGCCCAGCCGTTCTTCGGCGACCTGCGCCGAGGTGACCGTGCCCGTGGTCAGCACGATGTTGACGCCGTAATCGAGAATGCTCTCGACCAGCGGCACGACGGCGATGGTCTCGCCGACGCTGGCTGCATGGATCCAGATCACCGGGCCTTCGGGACGCTCGCGTCCGGCGACGCCGTAGCGTTCACGCCGGCGAATGCGGTCCTCCTTGCCTCTGGAAGTGCGCCAGGCGACGTAAGGTCCGACCAGCGGGTAAGCGGCGGCCCCGGCGAAGCGGTAGGCCGTCAGGAAGGCGCGGGCCCAGCGCATACTCATTTCGAACCGTCCACAAGGCGATAGGCCTCGGCGGTCGCGGCATTGAGCGAGGCCGTGACCTCCTGGCGCTTGCGTTCCATTTCCGCGGCGTCGGCGTTGGCCGGCACGAAGACAGGCGTGCCGACGACAATCGAGGAGCGGCCGAAGGGCAAGTTGATCGTCGTCTTGTCCCAGCTGCCCTCGATCACCTTGCGGCGGCTGGTGGCTATCGCGGCAGGCAGGATCGGCCGGCCGGACAGCCGCGCCAGAAGGACGACGCCGAGCCCCGCATCGCGCGGCGTGCCGTGGGGAATATCAGCAATCATGGCGACATTCTTGCCGGTGGCGAGCGACTTTTTGAGGGCGATGAGCGCCTTGGCCCCGCCCTTGTCGAGATGCCTTGCGCTTTCGCGCCCGCCAGAGCCGCGCACCGCCTCGATGCCGAATTTCTCGACCATCAGCGCGTTGAGCTCGGCATCGGCGCTGCGCGATACCATGGCAACCAGCGGCCGTCCCTTGGGATAGTAGGCCGGGGTCAGCAGGTGCTGGCCGTGCCAGAGCGCGATTATGCCAGGCTCGAGCTGCGCATAGGCACCGCCGGAAAACTTGGCCGATCCGTCAACCATGCGGTTGGTCAAGCGGACAAGGCGGACGAAATACGCAAACAGCGCGGCAAGCGCATTCTTGACGAATCGCGACTGCGCCAGCGGTTCGCGGATCTTGCGCCAGAACGTCTTCGGCTTGCGACGTCTGACCGCCGACCGCGGGGCTGATCGCTTGACCGCTTCATGGTTCATCGATGTCAACCGACAGCCTTGTTTTCGGGGTCGAGCAGGCGGTGCAGGTGAACGACGAAATAGCGCATATGGGCATTGTCGACGCTAGCTTGCGCCTTGGCCTTCCAGACGGCGTGCGCCGATTGATAGTCCGGATAGATGCCGACAATATCGAGCGCGTCGAGATCGCGGAATTCGGTGCCGCCCAGCTTCTTGAGTTCGCCGCCGAACACCAGGTGCAAAAGCTGTTTCTTTCCGTCTTCAGCGGCCATGTCGATCCTTCACATATCGTGAGTTTGGGACAGGTCTAGACCAAAGCCGCCGACTTTGGAACTATTGATAGTGGTCAATTGTCCAGCCCGGCGATGACGCCGGCGAGCACGGCGAGGAGTTCGCCGCTGCCGGCGGCGAGCGGTCCGTGACGGATCACTTCGCCGGCATAGAGCGGCGCGCGGCCATGCCGATCGAGCAAGGCGCCGCCTGCCTCGCGCAGGATGAGATCGGCCGCGGCGATGTCCCAGTCATGCGCGTTGGCCTTGACGAAGGTGGCATCGAGCTGGCCGCCGGCGATCATCGCCAGCCGGTAGGCGAGCGAAGGAATATAGAGCACGCGCTTCAGCCGTTTGTGCCATTTCGCCGGCATCAGGTCGATCATCGCCTTCGGTCCGGCGATTTCGGCCGTTTCCGACGGCGGACGCACGCTGATGCGCCTGCCATTCAGGAACGCGCCCTCGCCGGGCAGCGCCCAATAGATTTCGCCCTTCGCCGGGCAGTCGAGCACGCCGGCAAGCGTTCGGCCGTTCTCGACCACAGCGACGCTGACGCACCATGTGGGCAGCCCTTCGAGGAAGCCGCGCGTGCCGTCGATCGGATCGACGACAAAGGTGCGGCGCGCGACGAGCCTTACCGGGTCGTCGACGGTTTCCTCCGACAGCCAGCCATAATCCGGCCGGGCCGCCAGCAAGGTCTCGCGCAGATATTTGTCGGCGGCGTGATCGGCTTCGCTGACCGGCGAGGTGCCGCCCTTCATCCACACCTGCGGATTGTTGTTGAAGTACTGCATGGCGATGAGCCCCGCCGCGCGGGCGGCATCGCGCAGCAGCTGCAGGTCTTCAGTAGCGCCGGCCGAGACGGCCGGGTCAAGCTCCGGCAAGGGTCATTCCTTCGATCAAAAGCGTGGGCGCGGCAGTGCCGAAATTGCGGTCGAGATCGCTTGCCGGAACCATGTTGAGGAACATCGTCTTCAGATTGGAGGCGATGGTCACCTCGGCGACGGGATAGGCCAGCTCGCCATTTTCGATCCAGAAGCCGGAAGCGCCGCGGCTATATTCGCCCGTCACCATGTCGACGCCCTGGCCGAACACTTCGGTGACGTAGAAGCCGGTCTTGAGCGACTTGATCAGCTCTTCCGGCGTATTTTCCCCGGGCTCGATGGCGAGATTGGTCGACGACGGCGAGACCGACGAGCCGCTGCGCGAGCCGCGCCCATTGGTGACGAGGCCGAGTTCCCGAGCCGCCGAAGTCGACAGGAACCAGTGGTTGAGCACGCCCTTGTCGACCATGAACAGTTTTTCGCCCTCGACGCCTTCGCCGTCGAACGGGCGCGAGGCCTGTCCACGGCGCCGGAGCGGCTCGTCGGTGACGGTGATTGCGGCCGAAGCCACCTTCTTGCCCATCATGTCGCGGAGAAAGCTGGTCTTGCGCGCGACCGCGGCGCCATTGATGGCACCGGCAAGGTGGCCGGCAATGCCGCGCGCCACACGCGGATCGAACACCACGTCGACCGGCCCGGTCGCCGCCTTGCGCGCGCCAATGCGGCGTACAGCGCGCTCACCGGCCTTGCGGCCTATGTCTTCCGGCGCGTCGAGATCGGAAAAATGCTGGCGCGAGGAGAATTCGTAGTCGCGCTCCATGCCGGTGCCCTCGCCGGCGATCACGCTGGTCGAGCGTGAAAAACGCGAGGCGACGTAATGGCCGACGAAGCCGTGCGAGGTGGCGAGCACCAGGCCGCCGAGCCCGGCACTGGCGCCACTGCCGGCCGAATTGGTGACGCCCTTGACGGCAAGCGCCGCCGCTTCGGCGGCAAGCGCTGCTTCCTTCAATTGATCGGCCGACACCTCGGTGGCGTCGAACAGATCGAGGTCGCGCGGCGTCTTGACCAGCAAGGCCGGGTCAGCGAGGCCTTGATAGGGATCTTCGGGCGACACCTTGGCCATGGCGACGGCACGCTCGGCCAGCATATTGGGGTCGGATGCCGCCGTTGCCGAAACGCTCGCCACGCGTTTGCCGACGAAGACGCGCAGCGAGACGTCCTCGCTCTCGGACGCCTCTGTGCCTTCGACCTTGCCAAGCCGCACCGACACGCCGGTCGAGCGGCCGCGTACCGCAACGGCATCGGCGGCATCGGCGCCGGCCCGTTTGGCAGCCTCGACCAGGGCCGCGACGCGATCGGTCAGTTTCGCTGCGTCGAGCGTATCGGTCATGCGCATGATCCTGTTATTTTCGGCCCGCAATAGGGCAGCCGCTGCTGCACCATCTATTGTCCCGATGCGCCTTCTGCAATGGGAGAAGCGGACAAACCGGGTGCATCAAGCGCTCAAACAGGACCGCAGCCCGCAGGCGGATGAACGGCGAGCGAGATCGACAATCCCTCAGGAAGCGGCCACCGGCGTCCAGATCACGTCGTCGATCCTGAGCGCGCCGGTGGCGAGCATCACCAGCCGGTCGAAGCCGAGCGCGGCGCCGCTCGCCTGCGGCATGATGGCGAGCGCGGCGAGGAAGTCCTCGTCGATCGGGTAGCGTTCACCATAGACGCGCTGCTTCTCATCCATTTCGGCGGCAAAGCGCAGGCGCTGCTCGGCCGGATCGGTCAATTCGCCAAAGGCGTTGGCGAGTTCGACGCCGCAGCAATAGAGCTCGAAGCGCTCGGCGGTGCGCGGATCGTCGGCGCTCGGCCGGGCCAATGCCGCCTCCGAGATCGGATATCCGAAAAGAATGGTGTTGCGCCCCTGCCCCAGCGCCGGCTCGATTTTTTCGACCATCACCCGGCTGAACAGGTCGGCCCAATTGTCGTCGGGCGCGGTCCGCAATCCGGCCTGGACCAGGGCGGCATGCAACTCCGCGCGGTCGGTGCTGCCATCGGCTGCGACCGTCGCCAGCAGATCGATGCCGGCATGGCGCATGAAAGCTTCGGCGACGCTCAACCGTTCCGGCTCGGCGAACGGATCGGCTTCACGGCCGCGGAAGCTAAAACGCTTCGCTCCGGCCCGTTCGGCCGCCAGCGCTACGAGCTCGGCGCAATCGCGCATCAGGCTCTCATAGGTCTCGCCGACGCGGTACCATTCGAGCATGGTGAACTCAGGATGGTGCAAGGGGCCGCGCTCGCGGTTGCGCCAGACAGCCCCGAGGCTGAAGATGCGCTCCTCGCCGGCCGCAAGCAGCTTCTTGCAGGCGAATTCCGGCGACGTGTGGAGGTAGAGCGGCTGGCGCTGTCCGTCCGGCCCGATCGCCTCGGTGGCAAAGGCCGACAGGTGCGCTTCATTGCCGGGCGAGACCTGCAGGGCCGATGTCTCCACCTCGACGAAGTCGCGGCGGGCGAACCAGTCGCGCATCCCGGCGGCAATGGCATTGCGCAGGATCAGCCGCGGCCGGCGGTCGGCGTGGACATGCGGCGTCCACCACGGCGAGGCGGCGGTCATCGGCTTCAGGGGAATTGCGCAGAGGGCTGGCGATTGCGGCCAAGATGCGCTAGGCCGCACGCAACGGCCTCTCCAGCCGATTTGCGCCAACAAATTTTATCAGGATGGAAACCCGTGAAGGTCATCGCCAGCTCCTTACGCAAAGGCAACGTCGTCGAAAAGGACGGCAAGCTTTATGTGATCCTCTTTGCCGAAAACATTCATCCTGGCAAGGGTACGCCGGTCACCCAGCTCGACATGCGGCGTATCTCCGACGGGGTAAAGGTTTCCGAGCGTTACCGCACCACCGAGCAGGTCGAGCGCGCCTATGTCGAGGAGCGCGAGCACACGTTCCTCTATCGCGACGGCGAAGGCTTTCACTTCATGAATCCGGAGAGCTACGACCAGGTCGCGGTGCCGGAAAGCGTGGTCGGCGACATGGCGCCTTATCTGGTGGAAGGCATGCCGGTGCAGATCTCGCAATACAACAACATCGCCATCTCGCTGGTACTGCCGCAGCGCGCCACTTTCGAGGTGGTCGAGACCGAGCCGGTGACCAAGGGCCAGACGGCGTCCTCGTCCTACAAGCCGGCAACGCTGTCCAACGGCGTGCGCACCCTGGTGCCGCCACACATCAGCGCCGGCACCCGCGTGGTGGTGATGACGGCCGATGGCGCCTATGTCGAGCGCGCGAAGGATTGAGGCGCGAAGCCTGAAACGCCTCGCCGAAAGCGTCGCGGCGGCCGGTCATCGTCTACCGCTTTGTGCCAGGGGCTTTCGAGCATTGCACGCAGACCGAAGCGTCAACGCCCTGCCAGTTCTTTCCTATTGCACGACGCCAGCGGGCAATTTCTGAGCCTCGAGCAACGCCGACCGTCCCTTTCGCCAGGTGCCAGGTGGAATGCCGACGAACTTTTTGAAGGCGCGATTGAAGGCGGCTTCCGACTCGTAGCCGACCTCGGCACCCGCTTGCGCGATGCTCATTTCGGGGCGTTCGAGCAAGCGTCCTGCCAGTTGCAGACGCCAGCGAGCAAGATAGTGCATCGGCGAGACCTCGACATAGTGGGTAAAGCGGCTCGCAAACGCCGTGCGCGAGAGCCCTACTTCGCGGGCGAGCCGGTCCAATGTCCATTCCTCCCTGGGGCGAGCGTGGATGAGCCGGAGCGCCTCGCCGACATGTGGATCCCGTAGGCCTGACAGCCAGCCGCGCGAATCGTCGGGGAGGGTCTCGAGATGGCGGCGGATGATCTCGACAAACATCAGCTCGCTCAGCTTGGCGAGTATCGTTTCACAGCCCGCCCGCCCACTGCCACCTTCGGCCAGCGCCAGCCGAAAAAGGTCGATAACCCAGCTGCTTCCATCGGCGGGCTTGCGGGCACACAGGATGGCCGGCAATGCGGCCAGGAGAGGATTGAAGGGACGTGCATCGCAGCCAAGATACCCGCAAATGAACCGGGTCCGCTCGTCTCCGCCGCCACCATGGATCACCGCGAACGGCAGGCTCTCGTCTATCGGCCGATAATACATCGCCATATTGGGCTCGCCCCGCGCCCCCGGCGAGGAGCTCAAGACGTTCGGAACACCACCGGGGAAGACAACGACATCACCGGCGTTCACGAGCACCGGCGGCACCGAATCGTCTCCCAGCGCGGCCCAGCACGAGCCCGACATCACGGCATGAAAAGAAATGATGTGCTCTGCCTCCGGCATGACGGCGGCGGCAATGTCGGCCGTGCCCGGCGACTCGCCAACCCAGGGAGAGCTGGCGTCGACGTCGAAATAGATCGCACCGGTGAGGCGTACGGCTCGGAGCACATCGGAAAGGACATCCATGCACTACACCTCCGGAAACGATCGGCTACTCCCTTTGACAACGAGTTTTTCCGCCAGGCATCTCGAACTATCCGGCAATATGGCCGCCCGGGCAACTATCCATCCGGTCTAATCCTACTCTGAACGATCGGGCAACAGAAATGGACGATGTGACATTTGCGGGAACAGCGGACGGGATTAGCGTTTCATCGGCCGGCCGACAGGTCCAATAGCAGGGAGGAATGTCATGAACGATGAAGACATCACCAAATTCGCAGCAAGCCTGCGAGGCGAAGTCATCCGCGCCGGCGACGCCCGCTATGACGAGGCCCGCAAGCTCTACAACGGCATGATCGACAAGCGGCCGCTGATCATCGCCCGCTGTGTCGACGTCGCCGACGTAATCACAGCGGTGAATTTCGGCCGCGACAACAATTTGCTGGTTGCGGTACGCGGCGGCGGCCATAACGGACCAGGATTGGGGAGCTGCGACGACGGTCTGGTGATCGACCTGTCGGCGATGAACGGCGTGCGCGTCGATCCGGATGCCCGCACGGCGCGGGTAGGCCCGGGCTGTACTCAGGGCGACCTCGATCATGCCACCCATGCCTTTGGCCTGGCCGTACCGGCGGGCATCATCTCAACCACCGGGGTCGCCGGACTGACGCTGAGCGGCGGCCATGGCTATCTGACGCGCAAATATGGCCTGACCATCGATAATCTGATCGAGGCCGATGTCGTGCTTGCCGATGGAAGCTTCGTCACCGCCAGCAAGGAGCGGAACCCCAACCTGTTCTGGGCGCTTCGCGGCGGCGGCGGCAATTTCGGCATCGTCACCAGCTTTGTGTTCAAGCTCCACCAGGTCAGCATGGTCTTTGCGGGGCCGATCGCATGGGATCAGCGCCACGCCCGCACCATCATGCAGCATTATCGCGAGTTCCTGCCAAACGCGCCCGAAGAACTCGGGATCTTTCTCGGGCTCAAGACCGTCCTCTCGAGCGCACCCTTCCCGGAAGAGTTTTGGGGAAAGCGGATGTGTCTGCTGATGTGCTGCTACAACGGCCCGGAGGAAAAGGGCAGAGAGGCGCTGGCCCCGCTGCTCGATGCGCTGCCCGCGCCCTGGTTCAACTGGATGGGAACGATGCCCTATCCCGCGGTGCAGAGCATGTTCGATGGGCTCTACCCGAAGGGAATGCAGTGGTACTGGCGGGGCGATTTCGTCAAGACGCTGTCCGACGAGGCGATCGACGCCCATCTCAAGCAGGCGGCGAAGACGCCGAGCGAGCTATCGCTCATGCACCTCTACCCGATCGATGGTGCGGTCCATCGCGTCGGCAAAGACGAGACACCCTGGAATTACCGTGATGCGACCTGGTCGATGGTCATCGCCGGGATCGATCCGGACCCACAGAAAGCGGGGCCGGTGACGCGCTGGACCAAGGCCTACTGGGAGGCCGTGCATCCGTTCGATCTGGGTGGCGCCTACCTGAACTTCATGATGGATGACGAGGGCGATGCAAGGCTCAAGGCGGCTTATGGCGACAACTATGAGCGCCTGGCTACGCTGAAGAAGAAATACGACCCAAACAACCTCTTCCGGGTGAACCAAAACATTCGACCGGCTGCTTGACGGCGGCCCTCGTCAGGCCGGCAAGCGTACCGGCCGGCCCAGCTAAGGCTCGGCCGGTACGATAGCTTGCCGGTCAGGACGCTCGCTGGCCGGCAAGCGGGATACTCGGCCGCGCTCGCCGACCGTGTTCCATGAGCGATGTCCGGCATGCGTCAAAAGCGGTCTGCCCGCACCCTTAGGGTGACCCGCAGCCCGCTTCAACCGGCAAGTCCGGGAGTAGGCCTCGCGGTCAACGCGTTATGCCTCAACGACTGTTTCTCGCCAGGCCGATCGCGCCAGCAGCCACCGATAGTTTACGCCTCGATGTGGACGTCCGACCTCACGACGACACCCTCCAGTGCTCATCGAGAACCGGTATTCCCTCCAGAATTAGATAAATTAGCAGTTTCTTAAGTGCCTTTGGAACTTTGTAGCTTGCGTTCCATTTTCAACCGCATGCGAGAGTCTGTGGTCCACGACCCTGGAATGACGGTGAACAGGTCACCGCCTCGCTACTCGCTGGTCCTGCCCATATACAATGAAGAACAGGTGCTGCCTCGGCTGATCGAGCGGATCAGTTGCCTGATCGGCCGGTTGGACGGAGAAACGGAGGCCATCTTCGTCGATGACGGAAGCCTCGATGGAAGTGTCGAATACCTGAGAAAGGTGGTTGCCGCCGAGCCGCGCTTTCGGCTGATCGAATTTTCCCGCAATTTCGGCCACCAGATGGCCATTACCGCCGGTATGGATGCCGCTGCGGGCGATGCCGTCATCGTCATGGATGCCGACTTGCAGGACCCGCCGGAGGTCGTTCTCGATCTGGTGGCAAAGTGGAAGGAAGGCTTCGAGATCGTCTATGCCCGCCGAGTCAAGCGCGACGGCGAATCCTGGTTCAAGCGCTTTACGGCAAGTCTTTTCTATCGCCTGCTGGAGAAAATGACGTCGGTCGATATTCCGCGCGACGTCGGCGACTTTCGCCTGGTCGGCCGCAAGGCGCTGGAAACCTTCAAGCATATGCCCGAACATGACCGCTTCGTCAGGGGCATGTTCGGCTGGATGGGCTTCAAGCAGACGGCAGTGCCATTTGAGCGCCACGCGCGAACCCTGGGCCAGACCAAATACCCATTCTGGAAGATGATGCACCTTGCGGTTCACGGCATCGTCAGTTTCTCCGAGAAGCCGTTGCGCCTGGCGCTCTGGGGCGGATTGGCCATTTCCGCGCTTGCGGTGGTCTTTGGTGCCTACGCCATGTTTGCCTGGTTTTTTGAAGCCGGCATCATTGCCGGGTGGACATCCACGGTGGTGATCGTGTCGCTCCTGTGCGGCATTAATCTCTTCATGACCGGCGTGGTCGGGCTCTACGTTGGCAGCATTCACGCCGAGGTGAAACGCCGCCCGCTGTACGTGATCGATCGGCTCACCGGTTTCGACGAGGCGATGCGTGCCGTCTCTGGTGAGCGCGGCCGATCGTTTCACAAGCCCAGGAGTGGAGTCCCCGCCAATGGGCGAACTCTTCGACAACTATAATTCCAACTACGGCGAGGCGGTCGAAGGGTCCATCCGGTTTTCCGGACTCAGGCACGACTTCTTCCTTGTCGCCAAGGCGGACCTGCTGCGGCGACTGGTGGTCGAGCGAAAGCTTCGGCAGGGTGGGTCGGCTGTAAGGGCGCTGGATGTCGGCTGCGGCGTCGGTTCGCTCCACCGCTATCTCGACGGCGCTTTCGACAGCCTCGATGGCTGCGACGTCTCGCAAGACTCGATTTTGCGCGCCAGCCAACACAATCCGCGTGTGGCCTACAGGACCTGCAGCACGCAGGGGCTGCCTTATGAGGACGGCACGTTCGACCTGGCTTTCGCCAGTTGTGTCGTCCATCACGTTCCGCCCTCCTCCTGGCTCGATTTCTTGCTGGAAATGCGGCGCGTCGTGCGGCCAGGCGGCATCGCCTGCATCATCGAGCACAATCCCTATAATCCGATGACGCGCCTTGCGGTGTTCCGGTGTCCCTTCGATCACGACGCAGTCCTGCTCAAAGCCGCCAGAGCAAGGTCCCTCTTTCAGGAAACAGGCTTCAGCGACATCCGCTCCGAGCATTTTCTGCTGCTACCCTCGGCAAGGCCCTTGGCCAGAAGAGTCGAGCGCGTATTCGCGCCTTTGCCGCTTGGAGCGCAGTATGCGTGCAGTGCGCATGTCTGAGCGCCGTTTGACCGGCGACGCCCGGCTGAGGCTGATGGCGCGCTTCGGGTCGGTCGGCATCGCTGCAACGATCATATATGCAGTGATGGCCACCGCTTTGGTCGAATGGCAACGGTTCGGCCTCTCGCCGGTCGGTGCCTCGCTCGCAGCTTATACCGCTGCCGCCCTGTTTTCTTATCTCGCGCATAAGTTCGTGACCTTCGCGTCGAGCGGATCGCATCGATCGGAGGCTCCGCGTTTTCTCTTGCTGACGGCAACCGGCTTCGCGGTGGCTTACGCGGCGCCGGCGCTTTTGACGACGAAACTCAGTCTGCCGCCGATCATTGCCATCCTGGTTACATGCTTGCTTGTTCCAGCGGTCAATCTCCTCATGCTCGACCGCTGGGTTTTTGCGCAGCGAAGACGCGGCCAGCAGCGCGATCGCCCGCCCTAATCCGCGTCAGTGGGATCGAGCCGGAGCGACAACAATTTGATGGAGCGCTTATAGATGTTGCTGGCGGCAGGAGTTTGGGGAATGCCGTCGAGGTAGTCGAAGGCGATGTCGAGTGTCTTGGCCTCGGCGAGAGCCGCCGGTGGGATGACGAACGAGACGGTGCGTGGCTCTTTGCCGGACAGTGTCACCGCATGCACCCGAACGCCGTTCACCGAGATCACAACCCTTTGCGTGATCTGTGGCGGACGAATGACAGCGGCCATTTGCACCGTGGCCGTCAGGCCGTCGCGAAGCGGCGTTATCTCCAGGCGAAGCCGCGAGGTCTCGCCCAGCGAATGGGTGCCGTCGGCTACCGGTCCCGACCAGCCGCAGACCCTCATGCCGGTTGCCTTTTTGGCTCCGTCGGACCGGAACGACACCGTCTCGCCAAGTGTGTAGCTGCCGACCGCATCGCGATTGAGGCAGGTCGTCGTCCGGTCGATGTAATAGGCGCGATAGTCGGCATTGACGTCTGGATTGAGAGCAAGCGCAAGGATGATGATTTCCGCCCCGGCCAGAACCGCCGCCAGCGTGTAGCCGCCAAGCGAGGCCGCGCGCCGATGCGGGCCCGGAGTGCTAGACCAGGGCAAGATAGCCCCCGATCCACGCGACGGTCATGAAATAGCAGGCGCCCAGGAAGAGACCCAGAGCCGCAAGAAAAGTCAGCTTCGACGCCGACAACAACGTGGTCAGCAATATTGTCAGAGGCGCAAGCCCAACGACGTATCTGACCATCGAGGCCAGGTTCGTGATCAGCGGCGAGATGATGCAGCAGGCGCAGAACAGCGCGGCGCCATATTGCCTGCGAACCGCCAGAACCGCCGATAATGCCAGTCCTATGAGTGCGGCGAGCGCGCTCCATTGTGGCGCCGTAGGCAGCCATCCAGTCGTCGGAACGGCCGAGAGTCCATCCCATATGAAGGCGAGCGGATTGCCCGCCACCCGTCCAAACGCGCGCTGGACGTGCAGGAAGGCAAAGCCGTCCCCGACTGTCAGGTAGAGGAACAGGATGTAGGCGAACAAGCCGGCAGGCGAGATGAGAATTGCAACGAGCAGATCCGGTCGGCCAAGCACCCAGCGTGGGAAAGAAAGCATCGATCCGCCCTTTGCGCGGTAATCCCTGAACATCTGAATGACGGTCGCAAATACAACAAGCACTCCGACGAGCCTGGTTGCCGACAGGAGAGCCGATGACAGCCCCGCGGTCAGATAGCTGGAGCGTTTGAGTGCCAGAAAAACGCACGACGTCAGGAGCACGAAAAGAGGTTCGGTCAGGAAAGTCGTGAAGTGAAAGGAGAACGGGCCGCTGAGCAGAAAGGCGCAATACAGCACATAAGCGCGCATGTTCTTCTCGAGCAGCGGCCACGCCACCAGACAGGCCGCGTAGCTGCACGCAATCGATGCGATCGACGCGAGCAGTATTGTCGGCAAAGGGAAAACAGACCGGATTGCCGCCACCAGCATCGGATAGAGCGGAAAGAAGCCCCAGCGTCCGACATTGCTCTGGCCTGGAATGGGAAAGCGCTCATAACCGTGTTCGGAAATGTCGACATACCACGCGCAATCCCAGCGGCAGAGCGCCTGGGCATAGACTGCGAAGCCTGGTTCCGCCGAGATCGAGGCAAATGCGGCATAGCGGATGGCCAGTCCACCGACGACGAACAGCAATGGCACCGCCACGACGGCGACCGCAATATAGCGACCGCCGGGACGCGCGACAGCTTCGAGCGCCACAATCTGCCTCCACCCGTTCAAGTGACTGGCGCCACTCAAAGCTAGATGACGCGCGCCCGGGCGAATTCAAGGCATGCAACGCGGCTCAAAAATTGGCGATACCGCCTATCCGGCGTCCCTGAGCCAGCATCTCGCCGCATCACGTTGAAATGGGTTCAGTCGACGCTTTTAACCCGTCGCGTAGGTATTTGTGCAGTCAAGCTGTTGGACACGATAGTTCGAATCCCGATACCGCGCTGGTGAACTCGGCCCTTGAGAATCCTTCAGCCTTCGGCAACATGGCGGCAAGGCTGAGAGCATGAGGATGAGCAAGGTCATTTCCGCCGCATCACGGCGTTCGCCGCGCAAGACACCGATGGCGCTGACCGAGGCGCTGGTCGCCCGCACCTTGCGTGCGGTCGAGGATGCCGGGCCGACGCCGGGCATGGTCTACATGACCGATGCCGATTACGCGCGCATTCGCGACGAGGTGCTGGCCGGCGCGCCGGGCGGGCCGGTGAAGCTGTTCGCCTATGGCTCGCTTCTGTGGAAGCCGGCCGGCGAGGTCAGGGGTGGCGAACGGGCCGTGGCGACGGGCTGGCACCGTTCGTTCTGTTTTACGGTGCAGCGCTTCAGGGGCACCGTCGAGCAGCCCGGCCTGATGATGGCGCTCGATCGCGGCGGCCAATGTCAGGGCATGGTGTTCGAGATCGCCGAGCCAGTGGGGGCCAATCTCGAAACGCTGCTGCGACGTGAGATGACCATCCTGCCGGCCGTCAACGTGCCGCGCTGGCTGCAGGTCAGGACGGGCGACGGCACGGGCCAAGCGCTTGGTTTCGTTGTCGATCCCGCCAATCCGCGCTATGCCGGCAAGCTCGAAAAGCGAGCGATAGCGGCGACCCTGGCCACGGCCGTCGGCCATTGGGGTTCGGGCGCCGAATATCTGTTCGAGACCATCCGCCATCTCGACGCCTGCGGCATCCGCGACCGCAATCTCTGGCAGTTGCAGCAACTTGTGGCCGAGGAGATCGGTCGGGCGCGGTCGGGCTTCATTCGTCCCTGAGTCAGACCAGCATCTCGTCGGGCTCCCAGGCGAAATCGATGTTGTGCAGGTCGACGAGATGTCCCGCGCGCTCGCCGATGGCAGTATCGAGCATCGTGTGTCCTCCCTTCGGTTCGTTATCCCGGCGTATTCACCCATGCGCCGACAAAGGGCGGCAGCATGATGCACGTCTGCTGCTCGACAGCCTCGTTGCGCAGCCGCTCGGCGAGGGTATCGACTTCCACCTCGGCGGCGGTTGCGGTACCGACTGCCTCGGCCATCGGCAACAGGCTGCGCAACGTGCCGGCAATGTAGTCGTAGATCGGCGAGTCGGGTCCGCTGCCGGCGAGGCCGGCGGAGTTCATCCGCGGCGCCGGCAGCCCTGCGCCGGCGAACACCATGGGCAGCCTGCCACCCATGTCGACCTCGAAACCCGCGCGCTCGATCGTGTCGATGATCCAGCCGCGGCATTTGCCGAACAGCGGCGCCTCTGGAAAACTGCGGGTGAGCGGCATCGCCATTTCCTGGACGGCGACGATGCCGCCAGGCCGCAGGAAACCGGCAAGCCTGCGCAGGGTTGCGGCCGGGTCGGGCAGATACATCAGGACAAGCCTGCCGATCACCGCATCGAAGCTCCCGTCGGGCGAGAATGTATCAAGCTCGGCCGTCGTGAAACGTGTCCAGTAACACTGGCCGGATTCAGTGGCGCGCCGCTCGGCAATGTCCACAGCCTCTGCCGAGCGATCGACACCAAGCACCCTTCCCGCCGGTCCGACCAGCCTTCCGGCCAGCAAGGAGACATCGCCTACGCCGCAGCCAATGTCGAGCACGCGCATGCCGGGTCCTATGCCCGCACTGCGCAGGACATGCTCGGTAAGGTCGTGAATGAGCGCTCCCTGCAGCTCCAGGCGCTTGAATTCGCTTTGCGTGTAACCCAACGCATAGGGACGCGGATCCATGGGGCTCTGATCACGGTCGGTCTTCGGCGCATGTTCGGCAAGCAGATTGTACATGTTTGACTCCATGATCGATTTATCCGGGATTTGTGACCGCTGGGCAGCCTGATGACCGCCCAGGGCCCGACCATCACGATCGGAGATCGGTGCTACAACGTGATTTCCGGAATCGGGAATTGCGTTACGACTGAAACAGGCGCCCGTGCCTGGCATACCACGCTAGCGGAGAACCACCCTGCGCCCGGCGTTCGGACGCCACTATGATTTCGGCGCCTGCGGAACGAATACGATATGCGGCGTCTTCGGCGGACGACCGGGCGGCACATAGTCCGGAACCGGCGTATCGTCTGCCGGGAGCGAAAGCACATATCGGTGGATGGCGCGCAGGTCGGGCTCGCTCATGGCACGCAGGTTGAACCATGGCATGGGCGGGCGCGTCTCGATCGTGCGCGCGAACTGTACCCAGTCGTCCTCGTCCATGGTCCGCAAAAATTGGCGAAGATTGGTCGGGTAAGTCGTACCCCACGGCCCGTTGAAGCCGAGCGAGTCGCCGATTAGCCATCGATCCTGCGGAACGTTGCCGGCCTTCTCCAGGTACCCTGGCGTGTGGCAGTCGTTGCAGCCGCCGATTTTCACCAGGTATCGACCGTGCTCGATCGAAGCGGTCGCGGACGCCGCGCCGACCTCACCCTGGTTGAGCGTTGCGGCGGTGAATGCTGCGGCCAGGCCAAGGGCGGCAATTGCGATGAGAGCTCTTCGTGTCATCAGCTTCTCCGCTGCTATTTGACGCCGACGATCATCGAGTGAGGACCGGCGAGATGCTCGCAGCGGACCTCCGCAAAGCCCGCCTCCCGCATCCAGCCCATGCCGTCGGCGCGCGTGTAGTCGAACCCGCCATTGGTGTTGACCAGCATGTTGAGGCTCATCAGCAGACCCGCAGCGTTCTCCCGTCGCTCGTCATCGATGATCTGGTCGTAGACGATGAGCACGCCTTGCTTCGGCAGCGCGGAATGGGCCTTTGCCAGCAGCGCGCGCTTCACCTCCAGGTTCCAGTCGTGCAGGATATGACCCATCACCAGCACGTCGGCGGAAGGCAGCGGCTCGGCAAGGAAGTCGCCGGGATAAAACCGAAGCCGGTCTGCAAGTGCGTGCCGCTCCACATAGGCCTCGAACACCGGCCGCATCGGCGGCAGGTCGAAACCGCCGCCGGTGAGATGCGGATGGGCGCGGCCGATCTCGACCGGAAGCCTGCCTTCGGCTGTGCCGATATCGATGAAGGTACAATAGTCCGCCCAGGGAAAATGCCGGGCGAGCGCCTCCGCCACCTGGAGGCTGCCGCCGGTCATCGCCTGCGCGAACATCTCCACCTTGTCCGGGTCCGAAAACAGCATGTCGAACAGATCTTCGCCGTCCTGGGTGCCGTTTTGCGGTTTGCCCGTCCTGAGCGCGTCGGTGAGCGAGCCCCAGTTCGCGTAAAGCAGCTGACCGGCCCTGGCGAGCATCCCGCCAACATAGGTCGACTTGTTGCGGTCAAGGTAGCGGTCAGTCACGGGCGTGTTGCAGTAGACGTTGCCCTCGCGCTCAAGCATGCGCAGCGCAACCAGCGCGTCGAAGAAATCCTGCGCTCCCCGCTCATGCAGTCCAAGCCGGTTTCTCAGTGTTTCCCCTTCGAGGGGTCCCGCCGTCAACTCCGTGAAAAGGTCAAGTTCGACGGCGCTCAGCAACGTCTTCGATGCCCAGAAGCCGAGGCCGAGTTGCATAAGGCTTTCGGGCGACAGTTCTGCGACGTCCTTCGCCTGTTTCGTTACCTCGGTGATGTTTGCGTCCATAAGATTTCTCCTTCCTCAAGAGACCATGACCTTTCCAAAAAACCGGTTCCCGGTTTTTCGGGATCATGGTCTGGGCGCGGGAGGACCATCGACTGGCCCGGCTACGGGTCGATTTCAGCCAGGTGGGATTTTGGTTACGGTTGTAACGAAGAAATCCGGCCGGCCGTGATCAGCCTGAATGCAGATGGCGGGCAAGGCATTGTGCGACGGCGGCCGACAGCAGCGGCTTCTTGATGACTTCGCTTATGCCGGCCGCCGTCAGTTGGCGGGACCGCAGCTGACGGCCGTAACCGGTCATCAGCACGACCGGAAGGTCGGGCCGGATCTTGTGCAACCGGCCGGAGAATTCGATCCCTGTCAGGTCGGGCATGACCTCGTCCGTCAGCACCAGGTCGAAGCGTTCCGGATCGGTGCGGAATGCGCTGAGAGCCGCGGGGCTGCGGTCGAACCCGACCGGCTCGTAGCCGAGCGCGGCGAGCATTTCCTCCGCAAGTTGCATCAGCGGCGTGTCGTCGTCGACGACGAGGATCGTCTCGCCGTTGCCATGCTTGATCGGCACCTCGGCGGCGTCGCTCTCGTCCTCGTTCTGGGTTGCTTCGGCGGCCTCGATCTGCGGAAAATAGATCTCGAAGGTCGTGCCTTCGCCGGGCTTGCTGTTCACGTCGACCGCGCCTCTGTGCGCTATGACGATGCCGTGCACCGTCGACAGGCCGAGCCCGGTGCCTTGCCCTGCCGGCTTGGTCGTGAAGAACGGCTCGAAGATGCGCTCGAGCGTCGCCTGATCCATGCCGCTGCCGGTGTCCCTGACGGCAAGGCGGAGATAGCAGCCGGCAGGCAGGTTGCCGTGCGACAGCATCCGCGCCTCGACGAATTCCGTCGTGTCGAGACCGATTTCCAATGCGCCGCGGTTGTTCATCGCCTGCGCCGCGTTGGTGCCGAGGTTCATCACCACCTGCTGAAGTTCGGTCGGATCGCCCGTCATCGCCGCATCCGCGGCTGCAAGATGCGTCTGCACTGAAAGCGTGGCGGGGAACGAGGCGCGCAGCAGGTCGACCGCTTCGGCAACCACGGCTTCCGCCCGCAGCGCGTGATGCTGCCGCTCGTGACGACGGCCGAAGGCGAGGATCTGCTCGGTGACGTCCTGCGCCCGCCTGCCGGCCTGCATGATCTGCTGGACGTAGCGCCGCGCGCGCGACTCCTTCAGCAGCACCGCCAGCGCCATCTCGCTGTAGCCAAGGACGGCACCGAGGATGTTGTTGAACTCGTGCGCTATGCCGCCGGCGAGCGTCCCGATCGCTTCCAGCCGTTGCGACTGATTGAGCCGCGCCTGCAGTGCCTCACGCTCGCGTTCGTTGTGCTCGCGCACGATGGCATTGGCGAAAATCTCGGCCGCGGTGCGCAGCAGTGCAATGTCGTCGTCGGCCCAATGCTTTTCGTGCGTGACGGTATCGAGAGCCAGAAAACCCAACCGCTCGCCGGCATGCCACATCGGTATGCACAGCCACGATCGAAACTGGTGCGCCTGCAGGGATGCCTTCTCCCGCCCCTCGGGAAGCTCGCCGACGCGGGGAACGTCGATGCAGCCCTGCCGCTCGTGGTCGGCCAGCGTCCAGCGTGAAGCCAGCTCGATCATGTCCTTCGACAGGCGGGCCGGCCTGCTCCCGCCCGGACGGCGATAGAAGTAGCCGCCGGAAGGATCGGCGATGTGGCTGACGAAAATCTGGGCGCCGTCGAGCCCGGCATGTTCGACCAGGCGCGCGAGGCCCTTGCTGATGCCGGCGCGGATGCGGTCACGCGGCAGATTGATGAACTGCGTGGAGATCGAGGCGATCAGGCCCTCGAATTCCAGCCGCTCGCGCAGGATCCGCGCGTTACGGCGCAGACGGGCGAACAGGTAGGCGACATAGCCGACGAGGCCCAACGCGGTGACATAAAGCAGCGTCTGGAACAGTTCGGCCCGCGCCGCGGCCCGCCCATGCGCACCGAGATAGACGTCCTGCAGCGCGCGAGCCCGCTCGCTCGTCGGCGCGGTCTGCAGGCGGGCGACGAGATCGTCGACCGCCGGAAGCCTGGTGACGATAAGCCGGCCGTGGGAGACGAGCGAGAGCACATCTCTTGCAGGCACGGCATCGACGGAGGGCCTTGCCAGCCGGTCGAGTGCGGCGGTTACTGCTTTTGCCGCATCCGGCTGGGGATCGCTGATAAACCGCGACATTGCGACCATCAGGGCTCCTATCTCGACCGCTCGAAGGCCGTCACCCTCGCTCGTGAGACGACCGCTCATATAGTTGAAAAAGTTCAGCGAGTTCTGCAGCAGCGCGTTATCGGACTTGAACCTCTCGACGAGCGCTTCCTCGTCGCGGATCGCGGCGATGACTTCGGCGATCCGCTTGTCGATGTCCGCCCGTGTTTCGCCGCTTGCTGCGTCGCGGGCAGCCGGCAGCGTCTGCGTCGCCTCATCCAGGGTCTCGATCGACCGCACAAGCGGATCGTAGCTGCGCAGCAGTCCCGCGCGTGCCCTTAAAACATCGCGTTGGAGTGCGGCGTTATAGAGGATGACCGTCCTGAGCGCATCGAGCGTGCGCTCGTGGCGCGCCGCATCGGGAGCCGTGCCCTGCACCAGGAGGTAGGTCAGGGCGATGAGCAGGCAGGCAACGATCGGCGCCAGGATGCGTAGCGACTTCATTGCTGCAGACGATCGGCTGCGCTGGTCAACGGCCGGCCGCGATACTCGCCCGTCAGTGTCCCGAGGAATTCGACGATGAGATCGGCATCGCGCTGGTCGAGCTCCCGGCCGAGTTGGTTGCGCGCCATGATCTTCACCGCGTCTGCGAGCGATGCGGTGCGGCCATCGTGAAAATACGGCGCCGTCACCGCGACGTTGCGCAGGCTGGGAACGCGGAACACATGGCGGTCGCTCTCGGCGCCGGTAACGGCGAAGCGGCCGAGATCCGCCTTGGTCAGGCTCTTCTGGCGAGCGAAGGGATCCTGGAAGATGCCGAATTTCTGAAACAGATTGCCGCCTACGTTGGCGCCCTGGTGGCAGGCGACGCAGCCATACGCTTTGAACAGTTGATAGCCGTGCTCTTCGTCGGTCGTGATGGCGTCGCGTTCGCCCTTGAGATAGCGGTCGAAACGGGCATCGGGCGTGATCAGCGACCGTTGAAAGACAACAAGCGCGTCGAGCACGTTTGTCCGGTCGGGAATGGAGCCGTAGACCCTCGCGAACCGCTGCGAATACTCAGCATTCGAGCGCAGCTTGGTCAGCAATTCCTCCCAGCTCGTATTCATCAGCCTGTCATCGAGCATGGCTGCCTCGTTCTGCTCCTCGAAAGTGCGGAAATTGCCGCGCCAGTTCAGCCGAAAATCGAGCGCCGCGTTGAAGACGGTCGGCGTGTTGAAATCGAGCGGCTTGCCATCCGCCGCCATGGAACGGGCCAGACCGTCGCCGCCGCTGAGATCGAGCCTGTGACAGGAACTGCAAGCGACGACATCGCCATGCGACAGGCGGGCATCGTTGAACAGGCTCTCGCCAAGCGCGATCTTCGCCCGGTCGGAGGGGCCGCTGGCCGTGATCGGTGCAATCGGCTCGCCCATCGGCGGGGCCGGCTGATTGCTCTGGGCCAACGCAAAAGGTGCCGCCATTGCCAGGCAAAGCGGAACAAAAAGCCCCGCCCGAACCTTACCAATCTGCTGATGTGCCATCGAGCGAGCCTGTGGCAGGGTGTGCGATTACGAAGATCATCGCGCTCACCAATAAATCGCCGAAAATCGACGTTTAATAAAAGCAACGGCTCGGTCATGAGTTCCACGCTTGCGGACGGTGCGAGATGTCAGCCGAACAAAACATTCGCCACGAACAGCAGTCGAAAGGCAGTATCGAGCAGGCAGCGGCGCCGAAGCATATTCTTGTCGTCGACGACGACCCCGAAATTCGCGATATGCTCACCATTTACCTGGAGAGCGAAAACTTCAGGGTTAGCGCGGTCGCCGACAGCCGGGCCATGTCGCGCGTCCTCAATGAAAAGCCCGTAGACCTGATGATCCTCGACATGAGGCTTGCCGACGAGGACGGGTTCGACGTCATGCGGCAACTCGGCAGTCCGCCGGAAGCGCCCATCATCATCATCACCGGCCACAGGCGCGACGAGGTGGATCGCGTCGTCGGCCTGGAACTCGGCGCCGACGACTACATCACCAAGCCCTTCAGCCTCAGGGAGCTGCTGGCGCGTGTTCGCGCCGTGCTGCGGCGATCGGGGTCGGCGCAGCCGCAGCCGCGCGGCAAGAAGCACATACGCTATCGTTTTGCCGGCTGGGAGCTCGACATGCGGATGCGGCGCCTGAGGTCGCCGGCGGGCGAGGCGACGCCGCTGACCGCCGGCGAGTTCAATCTGCTGGCAGCCTTCCTGAAATCGCCGCAGCAGATCCTGAGCCGCGAGCAGCTTCTCGCTGCCAGCCGCGTGCACGACGAAGAGGTGTTCGACCGCAGCATCGACGTGCAGATATTGCGGCTGCGCCGCAAGCTCGAGGTCAATCCGAGCGAGCCGAAGCTCATTGTTACGGAGCGTGGCGCCGGCTACATATTCGCGACTGCGGTCGAGGTACTTTGAGCCGCTGCCGCGCCCAGCCTACCCCGCGCTTCTGAGCCAGACCAGCATCTCGCCGGGGTTGCGGTTGTCCCAGGCGAAATACGGCACGGCGGTGATTTTCGCGTCCTCGACCGCCGGCGGTTCGGTGCGGTAGAGCCCCTCTTCCCATTTTTCGAAAGCCTCCTTTTTGGCAATCGCCGAAAGTGTCACGACGCCGCCCAGAAGGTTCGGCTGCTGATGCGCCTTGATGTCTGCCGTTCGCGGCAAGGCGATGCGGTGCAACTGGCTGGAATTGTCGGTCTCCTCGACGCAATAGATCAGCGGTCCGCGCGCCAGCGCGACGCGGCCGATATCCTGTCGCACCTGCGGGTTGGCGTAGAGGCGGTCGACGGCCATTTCGAGGTCGAGCTCGACGCGGTCGCCCTTGCGCCATTCGCGGCGGATCGCGGCATAGCCGTCGCTGCTGATGGCAGCCAGATCGACATCGGCGCCGTTGACCTTGAGCGCTGCCTTGCGGCACCAGGCCGGCAAGCGCAGGTGCAAAGTGAACTCGGTCGGAGCTTCCGGTTCGACAGAGATCGAGACCGCGCCGTCCCATGGATAGTTACTGCTCTGGGTGAGCTCTATTTGCCGGCCCGCGATATCGAAACGAGCCGTGCCGTTTCCATAGAGATGGACGGCGAGTGCGTCGTCCGACAGGCCGTAGAAATAGCTGCCGATCGAGGCGACCATGCGCCCGACATTGGGCGGGCAGCACGGGCAGCGGTGCCATTTCCAGCGGTGGTGGGCGCCGCGGCTTTCGAGCGGATTTTCGTAGAAGAACAGCGAGCCGTCGAGCGACAGGCCGGAGATCGAGCCGTTGTAGAGCGCCCGCTCCATGATGTCGGCGTAGCGCGCATTGGGACCCATGCCGAGCATGCGGCTTGCCCAGAACACCAGGCCGACCGAAGCACAGGTCTCGGCATAGGCGGTGTCGTTGGGCAGGTCGTAGTCGGCGGTGAAACCCTCATTGTGCGACGACGGCCCGAGGCCGCCGGTGACGTAGAGGTTCTTGGTCATGAGGTCGTCCCACAGCCGGTCGAGCGCCACCCGCAGCGTGTCGTCGCCATATTCGGTGGCGATGTCGGCCATGCCCGAATAGAGATACATCGCCCGCACCGCATGGCCGACGACCTTGTCCTGCTCGCGCACCGGTTTGTGCGACTGGTTGTATTCGTAAGTCTTGAAATGATAGGCCTTGGGGTCGGCGGCGCGGGCGCGCGCCTCCTCGTCGAAATAATGCGGCTCAAGGCCGCGCTGGTCGATGAAGTATCTGGCTAGCTCCATGTATTTGCGCTCGCCCGTCACCCGCGCCAGCTTGACCAGCGCCAGCTCGATCTCCTCATGGCCGCAATAGCCCTTCTTCTTGCCGGGCTCGGGACCGAACGTCTCGGCGATATGATCGACGTAGCGGCACATGATGTCGAGCAGCTTGCGTTTCCCCGTGGCCTGGTAGTAGGCGACGGCGCCTTCGATCAGGTGGCCGGCGCAATAGAGCTCGTGGCAATCGCGCAGATTGGTCCAGCGCAGGCCGGGCTGGATGCGCTGGTACCAGCTCGACAGATAGCCGTCGGGCTGCTGCAGCTTTCCATACATGTCGATGACGGCATCGATCTTCTTCTCGAGCTCGTCGTTGCGGCGGCGATAGAGCGAATAGGCGGCGGTCTCGATGGTCTTGCCCCAATCGGAGTCCCAGAACATCTGCGTCGTCACCGTCGATCCGGTGAACTCGTTGCCGGCGGTGGCCGCCTCGTCCGGTGAAGGTGAGTGGAACGGGATGACGACGCCGGGCGACGGCCGGTCCGGGTCGATCTGCTCGAGCATGCGCGCCTCGACGCAGCGGTCATAGAGGATGCCGGCGGTCTTCGAGGCGACGGCATCGACGCGGTCGCCCCAGAAGCCGCGCACATCGACCTGCGGCACCGGCAGCGGGCGGAAGGCGAGTTTCGGCTTGGCGCCCTGACTGGCGGAATGCGATGCGGTCATCAATTTACTCCGGTTCGGTTCGGTTGGTCACTTCACGGCCCCTGCCATCAGGCCGCGGATGTAGAAGCGCTGCAGCAGCAGGAAGAGCACCAGGCACGGCACCATCATGACGGTGACGCCGGCCTGCACGGCGCCCCAGTCGATGGCGCCGAAGCGGCCGGACTGCAGCGCGGTCATCATGATCGGCAGCGTGAATTTCGACTGGTCTGTCATCAGCACCAGCGCCGCCAGAAACTCGTTCCAGGCGCCAAGGAAGGCGAACAGCGCGATGGTGACGATGCCCGGCCAGACCAGCGGCAGCATCACCCTCAACAGCATGGTGACGTTGTTGGCGCCGTCCATGCGGGCGGCCTCCTCGATCTCGCGCGGCACCGCGTCGAAGGCGTTGCGCATCATGAAGATCGAGAACGGCAGCTGCAGCGTGACGTAGACGCAGACCAGCCCGGTCAGCGTGTTGTGCAGGCCGATTTTTGTCAGCACCAGGAAGATCGGCGTCAGGATCGACTGGAACGGGATCATGATCGTCGACAGGATGACGACGAAGAGCAGGTTCTTCAGCGAAAGCGGAAGCGCGAGAAGCCGTAGCCGGCCAGCACGCTGACGATCACCGACAGCACCACGGTCATGACCGAGACGTAGATGCTGTTTTGCGCCGGCAGCCAGAGGCCGTCGCCAAAGGTGTTGAGCGTGGCGTAGTTCTCCAGCGAGATGCCGCTGCTCGGCCACGGCGGCAGCGGCGGCTGGCGCGCCTCCTGCGCCGGCTTGAAGGCCGAAAGCACCGTCCAGGCGATCGGCGCCAGGAACAGTATGGATGCGATGATGCCGGTCGAGTGCTCGGCGATCTGCATGCCGATGCGGCGTTTGCGGGTGCGAGCCTGCGCCATCAGTCGACCCCTTCCGGATTGCGCAGCAACCGCAGCTGGATCAAGCTGAGCGCCACCAGGATGACCAGCAGGACCATCGACAGTGCCGCGCCATAGCCGAGCTTGAACGACACGAAGGACTGGTTGAAGATCCAGTAGACGGCGGTCAGCGTCTGATTGCGCGGGCCGCCGCGCAGGATGATGTAGAACTGGTCGAAGGCGAGGATCGAGCCGGCAACCGACAGGATCAGCGCCAGCGCCAGCGTGCGGCGCATCAAGGGCAAGGTAATCGCCCGGAACCGCGCGAATGGCCCTGCCCCGTCGATCATCGCCGCCTCCTGCAGATCCGGCGGGATCGATTGCAGGCCGGTCATCAGGATGATCATGGTGAAGCCCGCCACCTTCCACACCACCATGGCGATGATCGACCAGAAGGCCGGCTGGAAGGTCGCCAGCAGGTTGAATTTCTTCTCGGTCAGGCCAAGCTCGAAGGCGGCCGGGCTGAACAGGCCGGAATCGACATTGAGCAGCCACGACCACAAAAGGCTCGCCGAGGCGAAGCCGATGACCGCCGGCATGAAGAAGGACGTGCGGTAGAAGCCGGTCAGCTGCCGCGGCCTTTCGATGAACAGCGCCAGCGGAAAGGCGACGGCGAAGATCGCGATCGTGACCACCACCGTGTAGTAGCCGGTGAACTTCAGCGCGTTCCAGAAACGGGTGTCGCGCAGGATCGCCCAGTAATTGTCGAGGCCGATAAAGCTATGCGCGCCCATCAGCGGCCAGTTGTGCAGCGACATCCAGGCGGTCATGCAAAGCGGCACGATGAAGAAGACGACGACCAGGGCAACGGCGGGCGCGACATAGAGCAAGCCGATCCACTGCCGGCGGCCGGCGCCGACGAGTTTGTATGCGCGCGCTGGCGCGGCGGTGGTTGCTGTGATGGTGGTCATGCCGTGGTCTTCCGTTAGCGCTACGTCCCCCTCCCCCTTGAGGGGAGGGTCCGGTCGAAGGCCGGGGGTGGGGTCCTCCGCGAAGCGCGCCGACATCAAAAGAGCGTCGAGCACTGCCGCGATGACCCCACCCGGACCTTTGGTCCGACCTCCCCTCGAGGGGGAGGTTAAGGGGCTGCGGGGGTGGGGTCCTCTGCGACGTGCGCCGACAGAAACGTCGAGCACTGCCGCGATGACCCCACCCGGACCTGCGGTCCGACCTCCCCTCGAGGGGGAGGTGGAGCCGGCGCCTTACTTCTGCGGCGCCGAATCGATGATCGACTGCATCGTTTCCTGCGCGTTGGCGATGGCGCCGTCGACGTCTTCGCCGAAGAAGACCTCGTTCATCATCTGGTTCCACGGACCGTTGGCCGAGTTGATCAGGTCGTTGAACACCACCGAATAGGGCGTGCGGCCCTTGGCCATGGCTTCAGCGGCAACCTTGTAGCGCGGGTCGAGGTCTTTCAGCGCCTCATTGGCGATGTCGCCGCGCACCGGCAGGCTGCCGTATTTCGCCAGGATGGTCTGGCCTTCGAGCGAATAGGCGAAATCGAGGAACTCCTTCACCACCGCGACCTTGGTGGTGCCCTTGGTGACGACGAAATTATCGCCGCCGGCAAACGACGACCAGCCACCATCCTTGCCGGGCAGGAAGGTGATGCCGTAGTCGATGTCGGGATATTGCGTGTTCAACGCGCCGATGGCGAAGGCGCCGGACGGCGAGATGCCGATATTGCCGGTGGCGAAGGCGGCAAAGAAGTTGGAGCCGGTGTCGGTCTGCGCGCCTGAAGGCACCAGGTCCTTTTTGACCATCGAACGGTAGAGGTCGATGGCGCCGCGCATCTGCGGCGTATCCAGCGTCGCCTTGGAGCCGTCCTCCGTCAGGATGTCACCGCCCGAGGCCCAGATCAGCGGCGTGAACGTGAAGATGTTGCAGCCGCCGCAATTGCCGGAGAAGTAGAAGCCCTTGATGTCGCCGCCGAGCGCATTGACCTTTTCGGCGTCGGCTTCGATCTCGGCCCAGTTGGTCGGGCCCTTTTCCGGGTCGAGGCCGGCCTGCTTGAACAGCTTCTTGTTCCAGATCAGCACCGAGGAGTCCGCCGAGAACGGCAGCCCGTAGATGCGGCCCTTATAGGTGCCGGTCTTGACATGCGCCGGCGACAGGCTGGCGAAATAGGGCAGCGATTTCGCCCAGTCGGTGATGTCTTCGAGCTGGCCGGCGGCGGCGAAGGACGGCGTGTAGATCAGGTCGAGCGAGAGCGCATCGGGCGCTGTGCCGCCGGCAGCGGCAGCGCCGTATTTCGGGATGATTTCGGCATTGGGGATGATGTCGAGCTTGATCTGGTTCTGATGCCCCTTGTTGAAGGCATCGGCGATGCGCGGCATGAAGTTCGAGCCGTCGGCGCGCACCCAGATGTTGGCGGTGTCGGCGGCGGCCGAGCCGACGGTTGCCAGCGTGCCAAAAATGCTCGCGGCTATGGCGAGCCCGGTAATGGTGGTTCTCATGCTTCTCCTCCACATGGTTTAATTTAGCGTCTTAATTTAGCCGCGCCCCCAAGCGGGTGACTATCGACACGGCCCGTTTCGTTCAGCCGTCCGGCGGACGGCCGCATGACTGACGCACCACCAGCCGGCACGGCAGTTTTCTGATGCCCGGCAGAGCGGGTTCGCCGCCGACGAGCGAAAGCAAGGCAAGGCCGGCCTCGCGGCCAAGTGCTGAAAGGTTCATGTCGACCGAGGTCAGCGGCGGGCGGGTCGCCTCGGCGACGATCTGCCAGTTGTCGAAACCAATGACGCCGACTTCGTCCGGCACGCCGATACCGCGCTCGCGCAAGGCGTCGATGACGCCGCGCGCGATCTGGTCGTTGCCGCAAAACACCGCATCGGGCTTTTCGCGCGTACCGTCGAAACCCTCGCCGTCGAACAGCTTCTTGACCGCCTCGTGGCCCCAGGCCTCCGACCACGGGCCAAGCAAAGGCTCCATGACCGGCAGGCCGTTCTCGGCCAGCACCGCGCGATAGGCCTGCGCCCGCGCATGCACCACGGCAAAGCTCGCGGGGCCGCTGACATGGGCGATGCGCCGCCGCCCGAGCCGGCAGAAATGCTCGACCGCCAGCCGCGCCCCGCCGGCATCATCGGAGACGAAGGCGATGGAGCCGGGATCGGGCTCGGTGAAGGCATAGATCGCCGGAATGCCGAGATTGGCGAGGTCGACCGGCAGGTGGCGGTCGATGCGCTTGCCGGTGGCGATGATGCCGTCGACGCGCTTGTCGAGCATGGCATCGACATGCAGCTGGGCAAGGCGCGGGTCGTCCTCGACATTGCACAGGAACACCGAGACGCCGGCATCGACCAGCGCATCGGAAACGCCGGCCATCAGCGGCAGCGAAAAGCGGCCATAGGTGTCGTTGGTCAAAAGCCCGACGGTAAAGGAGCGCCGCCTGAGCAGGCTCTGCGCCAGGCTGTTCGGGCGAAAGCCAAGCCGCTGCGCCGTCTCGCGAATACGGGTCCGCGTCTCGGCCGTCATCCGCCCCTGCCCGTTCAGCGCCTTTGAGGCCGTGGCCACGCTGACGCCGGCGAGCGCCGCCACCTCACGCAGGGTGACGGGCTGCTTGGCAGAAACAGGCGTTGGCTGCGCGTCGGACGCCATGATTTGGATATCGATCCTCCCATTTGAGAAAAGCTTTTCTCTTACCGGCCTGCGAGGCGCTGAATGGTGAAGTCAGCGGATGCCGGCAGAGTTGGGAAAAGGTTTTCTCAAAAGGAAGATTAGGGGAAGGATGCAAGGATGGCAAGAGGGAATGGCCTGGTTACAGGCATGTTCGGCAGTCAACTACGACTCGCTGCCCTGGGTCCAGGATCTGCCATGGCGGCCCGAAGGAAAGAGGGCGAGCAGCTTTGGCGTGCATTGCCGTTCAGCGGGCACCGCGATGGAATAATCGCGGTGCCGCAGTCTACCCGCAGAGCTAGCAGTTCTCAGTCTGTGGATCGCACGCCTTGTTTTTCTGTTTCTGTGGCTTGGGCTTGACCGCCTGCTCGGGCTCGGCCTGCTGCTGCTCGGCCGCTGGCTGCTCCTTGGCCTTCCGCTTCTCAGGCTTGGCAGCCTGCTCCGGCTCAGCCTGCTGCTGCTCGGCAGCGGGCTGCTTCTTGGCCTTCCGCTTCTCAGGCTTGGCCGTCTGTTCGGGCTCGGCCTGCTGCTGCTCGGCGGCGGGCTGCTTCTTGATCTTCGGTTTCTTAGGCTTGGCCGTCTGTTCGGGCTCGGCCTGCTGCTGCTCGGCGGCGGGCTGCTTCTTGGTCTTCGGCTTCTCAGGCTTGGCCGTCTGTTCGGGCTCAGCCTGCTGCTGCTCGGCGGCCGGCTGCTCCTTGGCCTTCGGCTTCTCAGGCTTGGCGGTTTCTTCGGGCTTGGCCTGCTCGGTCGTTGCAGCGCCTTCGGTCGGCTTCGATTTCCGGCCAGCCTGAACCTGCTTCACCTCTTCGATGTCTTTGAGCTTAGCTAGTTTGGCCTTAGGGTCGGCTTTCACCTCGCCCTCAAAGACAGCGACCCTATCGTTTTCCAGTTTGCCGGACTTCTCGGGCGCGTCGGTCTTGCTGACCTTGACAGCAGTCACCTTCTGGTTCGTCTCCTTTTCGATCACATCGACATCAATGACTTTGTTGATCACCAAATTGTTCTGGATCGTCACGTCGCCGGCCGGTTCGGCCGCCTCGACAATGCGCACAAACTCCGGCTCATCACGAATAACGACCACAGAAATGTCCGCGGCAAGGAATTCGCGGGTGGGGACCACAACCCAGTAATAATCCGGCGTCGTGTCGAAGGTCACCTCGATTGAAATCAAATCCGGATCGCGGCGGGGCGGCAGCGGCGCCCAAATGATGTGCTCTCTGTCACGACGCCAACTCACCCATGCTGGCGCCCAGCGAGTGCCCGGAACCCAGTACCAGCCGATATCGTCGGCATAGCCCCACCGGCCGTAATGGTACGTCGCCCAGCCGAATGGCTCGTCGGATACCCAGAGCCAGCCATACTGCTCGGTATAGACCCAGTGTCCAAGCGTGTACGGACGCCAATCGTCAGGCACATCAACCGGCACGAAAACGGTCGCTCCGTGATACGAGACCCAATCACCATAGGAAGACAGGTTTTGGTAGAACGTGCTGATCGAAACGGTGGTGGCAGCCCTTGCCTCGGACACAAGCGACAATGGCGCAATTGGGTTGGGAATCTCGACGACCGTGAGCAGGCAGGCGGTTACGCCGCCGAGCATCAGTCGCACCGCATGTTGGGCAAGGACGCGTTTCATCGTAATCTTCCTCCGAAACAGATCGCCCTTCATCGTACAAACCCGCCGGCTGCCGGATTGTTCCACTTGCTGACGTTACCCGCATCCCCTCCCGCAGCGGCTTGGCATCGCACGATGATATTTGGGATCAGAGTTGCTTCATGAAGGCGGTGACCGTCACAAATGCGCGCCGAAGGCGCGGCGATAAGTCGTTGGTCAAAAGGCCGACGGTATCGGGCGAAAGCCAAGCCGCTGCGCCGTCCCGCGAGTCCGGGTCCGCGTCTCGGCCGTCATCCGCCCCTGCCCGTTCAGCGCTTTTGATGCCGTGGCAACGCTGACGCCGGCAATGGCCGCCACCTCACGGAGGGTGACGGGCTGCTTGGCGGGCGTAATTTGGATATCGGTCTTCCCATTTGGGACTGCGGGATGCTGAGTGGTGAGGTCAGCGGGTGCGGGTGGGCCACTAGAGCCCCCGATGATGCGATGTCCGGCAGATGAGGGGCTCATCACTCTTGATATCACGATGCAACAGCAGCTAGGACCGGCCCTATTTGTTACGAATGGTATCGATGTCGGATTGATCGCCCCGGCCTCGTCGTTCCAGAAAATGAAGGAGCAACGATATGTCTGAAAAGGAAGTCTTGTCTGTCATCCGGGGCCAGGAAGACGCAACTGCCAAGGGGGACGCCCGCGCCAACGTCGATGCCATGGACCCGGATGTCGTGGTTTTTGATCTGCCGCCGCCGCTTGCCTATCGAGGCGAACAGGCACGCGACATCGAAGGGATAAATGCTTGGTTTGCAACTTGGCGCAACGGCGTCACCGTTCACATGGCTGACCCGCAGCTCATAATCGACGGCGATCTTGCAGTGGCCTTCGGCCTGTCGCGCATGACTGGCATTAAGACCGATGGCACAAAGGTCGACTCCTGGAGCCGGCGAACCATCGTGCTAAGGCGCGTCGCCGGTTCTTGGAAAATCATCCACGAACATGCCAGCTTCCCTATGGCAATGGACGGAAGTGGGCGCGCTGTGACGGATCTCTTGCCGTAGTTCCGGAACGCCTAACCTCCTCAACAGGGATGTCGGCTTTCACGCGGCAAGGGTTCGTAGGTGAACGGTCGATTTGGCGGCCCGTTGCTGACAGTCAGCCTTTCGGCCGGAAGCGGCCAATCGCCAAGTATAGAATGACCCAACACCGGCCGCCCTTGGCGAGTGTGCTCCACCCATTGCCCTAGCGAATAGCGGCCTGACCGCCGCAGCCACGACCCGCGCAAGCCCTCCTGAACCCCAGCTGAACGCCGCCTTCAGCCTTAGTTCGAACGGCATCTCCTAAAAAGAAGCCGTTCAACCGCGGTCCCGTCCGCCAAAGGAGACGCTCTCATGATCCGCAATTCTTTCATCGCAACCGCGCTTGCCGCTCTTGTCGGTATCACTGCCGCCGCTCCGGCCATGGCCAATGACGTGCGCATCGAGCAATATGGCTGGTCGAACTCGGCCGGCGGCGCCCAGAACGGCTTCAAAAACCGTATCCGGGTGTATCAGAACGGCCGCTTCAACAAGGTGATCGGCCAGCAGCGCGGCCGCCACAACCTTTCGGCTATCGGCCAGGACGGGGCTGGCAACTACGGCGCCACCTACCAGAACGGCAACCGCAACGTGGCCGGCGTCGGCCAGTTCGGCTCCAACCACACCACCATTCTGACCCAGGACGGTAACGGCAACATTGCTGCCGGCGTGCAGGTGGGCCACGGCTGCGATGCCAATGTCAGCCAGGGCGGCAGCGGCAATGTCGCAGCTTTCGTCCAGGCCTGCCCATAAACACGGCAACGGCCAGGGGGGCCGCGGCGCAGAAAGCGCGCGCCGGGCGCGCGCCCGCAAAAACCCAAAAAACACACCCGCCGCACAAAAGAGAGCCCCCCGCGGGGGGGGCCGACACCGAAACAAGAGACCGCCCCGCGCGG
>NZ_JAMYUA010000033.1:0-65998 GCF_040322715.1 Mesorhizobium sp. M0106
CGGCTCCCTTGTTTGAGATCTCAACGAACTCATTCTGGCACATCCGATGCCGTCGGGCGCCGTCCACCCCATCATGCCGTGACCTCTCCGCGCTGCAACGGCCGGGACTTTTTGATGCGGGAAGGACAGGAGGTGAAAGGGATCGCTACAGAACGGCTTTCAATCTGCGTCGTTGCATTCTTCGGCTGACGTAACGGCATGGATCCCAGGGTCTGCGCTCCGCTTCGCGTTCGCTCCGCCCTGGGATGACGAAGCCATGAAGGACTGCCGCGAACGACCTAAGCCCCTCGCCCCTCTTGGGCGACGCGTGTCAGCGGCTTCGACAGGCGCGGCACCACCACGAGGCGCTTGATCTTGCCTTTCTTGTAGGCGGCGAGGAAGCGGGCATAGTCCTTGAAAACGAGGCAACCATTGGACTCGGCACGCCCGCCGCGCAGCATGTAGGTGTGCGCAAGCAGGCCGTCGCGGCCAAACTTGTTCTTGCCGTCGACAGGGGTGAGCCGAATCGCCTCGACGCCGTGAAAACGCGATTCGCGCAGCCTCAGATCGTAAGTGTTTGGCGGCGTCGGGCCTACATTCTTGCGGTTGACGTAGCGCGGCTGGTCGACCATCGAACCGTATCCCGAATGTGCCTCCAGCCGCGAGCCGTCGGGCATATAGACGGTCTTGGCCGAGATGTCGTAGACGGCGACGCCGCTGCCCAGGTTAGGCGTGGTGAACAGGTTCCTGAAGGCTCCGCCGAGACCGCCGGAAGACATGTCGGGCTTGGCATAGGCCAGCATATCGCCGCCCTGCGTCTTCGACCGTTTGCCCGGCTTGCCCGACACGGCCGGCACTGCCGCTTGTGACGAATTGCGAGGCGACAGGCTGCCGGGCGTCTCGACCGGCGGGGCGTCGGCCGTCTGCACCTTGCTCGCCTTGGCGGTCCTGGAGGCCTGCGCCTTGGGCGGCTCCGTTTTCGATGGCTGATCCTTTTGCGCCTGGGCCTTTTGCGCCTGGGCCTTTGGCGCCTGGTCTTTTGGCGCCTGATCTCTTGACGCTTGAGCCCGCGGCGCCTCGGCCGGCTTATCGATGTCCGCCCGCGGACGCAGCGTCGGCAGCGGAACGCTGTCGGGCATGTCGTCTTGCGGCGGCAGCGAGGCCAGTTGGACCTCAGGTTCTTGCGGCTCTTGCGAAGCCGCGGGCTCGCTTGCCGCGACGGCTGCCGGGAGCACGTCGATCATCTGCTCCGGTAATGTATTCGCCAGCGCCAGCGCAAGGCGCGACGAGCGTTCGATCTCCGCCACCGCGGGCCCGAAGCGCACCGACGCCGGGCCGTTCGGGTCGGGTATGCGTACCGGCTCGGCGAACCGGGCGTCGGCCGGCAGGCTTGCGAGCATGACGGGTGAGCCGGCACGGGCAAAGGCGGCGGCAAGCTTTTGCGGCGACAGCGCGGCCTTGGCGACCACGTCGTCGAAGCTCGATTGCCGCGACGCATCAGCGACAATCGGCACGGTATTGCGCTTGAGACGCGCCGATTTTCCCTGGTGGACGAAGTTCGACGCCGACCGCAGGCAGTTGGCATCGCACCCGTGCTGCAGCAGCTTGGCCGACAGCGCCGCGTTTGCTGCGGCCCACGTCGGGGCCCGCGCCTTTGCAAGGCTGCGGCGAGGATCGGCAAGCGCGATGGTGCGCGGCGCGAGCAGGCTTTGCGGGAGACCGTTGGAAGCGGCGCTGAGCGAGGTTCCCACTGAATAAAGGCCGGCCAAAGTCGCCACCGACCATAAAGCAATGGCTGCGCCGACGGCCGGAACCGCGACCCAGCGCAGGCCGGGCCTCATCGAAGTCAATCCAGTTGCAGGACTGTCACCCCGGGTTTTCGCACTTACAAACGCCATTCAACCACTCTCAATCGGCCGATGCCGGCTAGCGGATTTCGCAGCCGTGACATTCACAGTTCGCCTGGTGCCCCCAGCACGCTTCGCGTCTGTTGCCGATTGAATCAAAAGATGGACAAAGTTGGTTAACCAATCCCTCTACCGACCGCCGATTGGGCGACGGTCACACCGAAAAACGCCCTCCAAAACCTGCATAGTTGGCAAAACTGCCCTCCAATGATGACTTTGCTGCCCGTTTTTGTCGGCCGAGTCAAGAAAGCGAAATGACTAGACCTTGCTGGGCGGAGTCGGCCATGGCTGCGAAAGTGAAGCCGGGCCGACCAGAATCTTGCGGCCGGCAGCCGCCGCCATCAAGCCCCGGCGATCGATCAGACCGGCGATTATCGAGCGGGCACTTGTCGACCTGCCACTCGGGCGAATGAACGATTAACGTCTGAGAATTCGGGACAGCGGCAAGATGTTTGCCGCGCAGCAGCTGAATGTCGCCAAGTGCCGGAGCGGGATATCCAACACCTAGGCCACAGCCACCACTATGTGAGCCTGGATTTTGGCAGCAACCTCGCCGCTGCCATGCCTGTCTGCAATCGCGGCTGCGGCGTAGTCGGTTGCAGCGTCCAGTTTTCCCGCCTCTCTGGCCTCGATTTCATTGCGAAGGAGAGTGCCCTGGCAATAAGCAACGGCCGGAAGGCGCGGCGAGGAGGCACGGCTTTGTTCGGCCCTCGTCTCGATCACCACACCGGAAACACCTGCGTCCTCCAGCTCGCTACGGATCAGTGCCGTATCGTGGTAGCCATGCGGCGTGCGTGCCAGAAAGCGCGGCGGATCGTTCGGAAAAATCCTCGCCAGGGCATTCGTCACATCGTCCGCAAATACATTCTCTTCGATACGATCCCATACGCTGAATAGAAAATGTCCTCCGGGCTTCAGGACTCGCCGGGCTTCGCGATAGGCGGATGAGCGGTTGGGAAAGAACATCGCACCGAACTGACAACAAACGAGATCGAATGCCGCATTTTCAAACGGTAGCGCCAGAGCATCCGCCTGACGCCATTTGATGCGATCGTCGGGAGCTTGCCGCGAAGCGGCGTAGTCGAGCATCGGCTGGTTGAGGTCGGTTACGACATAGCTTGCATCGGCGGACAGTTTTGGCGCCAATGCGCGGGTGACAACCCCGGTGCCCGCGGCGGTTTCCAGAACGGCGCTTGGCGACAAGGACGCTGCTCGTCGTGCAAGATCTGCGGCGAACGGCTCGAAAATCAACGGCACCATATAGCGGTCGTAGTTTTCCGGAATTGAGCCAGCGAATACCTTGTCCGTTTCCAACATTGCTATCCCCCGTCGCCCGTTTGATGGCTCGCCAGCATAGCATGGAATTGTTTGCTGTTCGGTCGCATTCGACCAGGAGGCGGTTTCGCTTCCGTAAGCTCCGAAACGCCGTGCTGCAATTATCTGCATGTGTGCTAATGTATTGTGGTCATGCGCATTGGTGCGTGGCCAAACATTAAATGGGAGGACGCGATGAAAACCATGAATCGCAGGTCCGCGATTGCTCTCGGCGTGACGGCGGCAGCGGTAACGCCTTTGTTCACGCTGGCGGCGGCGGCAAAGGTGAAGAAATACGGCCCGAAGGAAGGCAAGGAGATTGCACCCGGCGTCAGATTGGTCGAGGTCGGCACCGGCAATTCCGATATCCCCGCCTACAAGAGCATCTCAATTGTCGATATAGTCTTTCAGCCCGGAGCAGCCGCCCCTCAAATGGTGATGGACAACGACATGGTCTGCACCATTGCTGCCGGTGAATTCACGATCAAGAAAGCCGGCAAGGAATTCAAGCTCAAGGAAGGTGACGTGTACACCTGCTCCAAGGGCAAGACCGACGAGGCAGCCAACACCAGCAAGGTGGTCGGCATCCACCGCATCGCTGTCCTGATACCTGCCTAGCGTATACCGACGAAATCGGCCCGCGTCCTCTTCGGAGACGCGGGCCTTTTGATGACGTGCGTGGCCTTGAGCGGTTCATCGTTTCACCGCTTCGACCCGGTCGACTTCGTCCAAGTGTGGTGAGGCTCATACTGTTCATGGTTTTTCCTCCCGATTTTTACTTATGAGCGGTTCTCCCTCCGACCGCTTTGAAAGGGTGCGAATCCGGCAGCGCGCTGAGCGTTTTGGAGTTCACGAAACGGCCCGGTGCTCTTCCCGAGCTGCCTCCCAGACCTCGCGCGCCGCATCTGCATTCAGTGCCGCGATTCCCAGGCCGACGATCAGATCCGGCCACGCCGAGCGCCACAGGAAGGCCGTCACCAATCCGGCCAGTATGATCGCAATATTGGCGACCGCATCGTTGCGGGCCGAGAGGAATGCCGCCCTGGTAAGACTGCCGCTGTGATGGCGGTAGCGCGCCAGCATGTAGGCGCATGACAGATTGACCGCCAGAGCGCCCAATCCCGCCAGCGTCAGCGCCGTTGGCTGCGGCGGCACCGGCATGTTGAACTTTTCCCACGCGGTCCACAGAGTCGCCAGGCCCGGCACCAGCAGGATAAGCGCCAGCGCCATGCCGACCCGCGAGCGGGCACGCAGCGACCATCCCATGGCGAGCAGTATGAGGAGATTGACCGAGGCATCTTCCAGAAAATCGACGCTGTCGGCGAACAGCGACACCGAGCCGATCGCCAGCGCGACGGCGAATTCAATGCCGAAATAACCCAGGTTCAGCAGTGCGACGACAAGCACCACCCGGCGAAGGCCGTCCGACGCAATGGCTTGCTGCATGGTCTGCCCTAACACGATGCCGTTGTCGCTCTTACCAGTTGCTCTTCCAACGCAACAGCCGCATGGCATTGGCCGTCACCAGCACCGTCGCCCCGGTGTCCGCGAGAATGGCGGGCCAGAGGCCGGTGATGCCGGCGATCGTCGTCACCAGGAACACTGCCTTCAGGGCCAACGCAATGGTGACGTTCTGCTTGATGGTGGCCATGGTTGCTTGGGACAGCCTGATCATGGCTGCAACGTCGCCGACGCGTCCATGCAGCACCGCTGCGTCAGCCGTTTCAAGAGCCACATCGGTGCCGCCGCCCATGGCAATGCCGACATCGGCGGCGGCAAGTGCGGGCGCATCGTTGATGCCGTCGCCGACCTTGGCTACTCTAAGCCCCTGCCCCTTCAACTCGCTGAGGATGCGCTGCTTGTCCTCCGGGAGCAGTTCGGCGCGCACCTCGATGCCGAGCTGTTTGCCGATGGCAGCCGCCGTGCGCTTATTGTCGCCGGTTAGCATGACTGTCCTGATGCCTGCATTGGTCAGCGCCTTTAGCCCGGCGAAAGCATCCGGCCGGGGTTCGTCGCGCATGGCAATGAAGCCGGCCAGCGCGTTGTCTATAAGCAGCACCGCCACTGACTTGTCTTCATCGTTCAATGCCACGATGCGTGCCGCCTGGTCTGCTGGCAGCAGGTTTATCTCGCCCGCCGCGACTGGCGATCCCAGAAACAGGTTCTTGCCGCCGACACGACCGATAACCCCTTTACCGCCGATCGCTTTGGCTTCGGCGGCAGGCGGCACGGGAATGTTGCCGGCTTTGGCCCTTTGGAGGATGGCCAAAGCGAGGGGATGGCTCGAGCCGATCTCAAGCGCTGCCGCCAGCGAAAGGATGTCGCGTTCACTGGCACCCACCGCAACGACATCGGTGACCTGTGGCTTGCCGAGCGTCAGCGTGCCGGTCTTGTCGAGCGCCACGGCGTTGATGGTCGCGAGCCCTTCCAGCACCGCCCCACCTTTCATCAGCAGGCCGCGCCGGGCTCCGGCCGAAAGCGACGCCGCGATCGCCGCCGGAACTGAAATGACCAGCGCGCACGGGCAGCCGATGAGCAGCAGCGCCAGCCCCTTGTATATCCATTCGTTCCAATCGCCGCCCAAGAGCAGCGGCGGTGTGGTGGCCACGAGCGCCGCGATGGCGACAACGCCGGGCATGTACCAGCGCGAAAAGCGATCGATGAAGCGCTCGGTCGGCGCCTTGTTTTCCTGCGCCTCCTCGACCAGCTTGATCACGCGTGCAATCGTGTTGTCTGCGGCGGTCGCCGTCACCTTGACGCGCAGCACGCCGTCGCCGTTGATAGTGCCGGCAAAGACCGTGTCGCCGACGTCCTTGCGCACCGGCACGCTTTCACCGGAGACGGGTGATTCATCGATGGCGCTCCCGCCTTCGGTGATCTCGCCGTCAGCCGGAATCCGGTCGCCCGGCCGCACGAGGATGATGGCGCCCACAGCCAGACTTTCTGCCGGCACCTCGCGGGTCTGGCCGTCTTTCTCGACGAACGCGGTTTTGGGAACGAGGGCCGTGAGCGCTTGAATACTGGACCGTGCCTTGCCGGCCGCAACCCCTTCGAGCAACTCGCCGATCAGGAACAAGAAGACCACCGTTGCCGCTTCCTCGCCGGCACCGATGATGACGGCCCCGGCCGCCGCCACAGTCATCAGCATTTCGATTGTGAACGGAATGCCTGCCGCTGCGGCCATGGCCGCTCGGCGCGCGATCGGAGCCAGGCCGAGCAGCATTGCGGCGATGAAGGCCCACGGGCCGGTCGCGGGCCAGGCGTAATCAATCGCGAAAGCCACGGCCAAGGCGACCCCGCTGGCGATGGCCAGGCGACCCTTGGCGCTGTCCCACCATAGCTCCGACGCCGGCGCATCATCGTTATCATGTAACCGCGCCACGTTCTCGTCGTGATTGCGCCTTCCGTCGGCATGGTTGTCGGCGGATTGATCGGACGCCGGCGTCCCAGACTTGGAGGTCAGCGGAGCGACGGCGTAGCCGAGGCCGGTGACCTTCCTCTCGATCGCGCCGAGATTGCTTTCGGGAGTATGAGTGACCGTCAGAGTGCCCGCCGAAACGGATACGTTGATGTCCTGAACACCAGGCATCCGCCGCACGGCCGTATCGATTTTGCTGGCGCAACCGGCGCAATCCATGCCTTCCACGCGGTAGCGGGTCTGTTGTTTGGTCGCAGCCATGATGAACCTCTTGTATCTTCGACCGCGACGCTACATCCTCTAGCGACTAGAGGAGCAAGCGAAATGTCAACAGGTGTGACCATCGGTGAAGCGGCCCGACACAGCGGCGTGAAGGTTCCAACCATCCGCTACTATGAGCAGATAGAGTTGCTTCCTGCCGCTGCCCGCAGCGAAGCCAATCGCCGGCAGTATGAAGCGGCAGACTTGCGCCGGCTCGCCTTCATCAGGCACGCGCGCGAGTTGGGGTTCGGGATCGAAGCCATCAGGGCGCTGCTGACGCTGCAGGATAATCCCAGCCAGCCTTGTGCGACCGCCGACGCCATTGCCCAGGCGCGTCTGGCCGACGTGGTTCAGCGGATACGCAGCCTTACAGCATTGAAAGCCGAGCTGGAGCATATGGTCGAAGGCTGCCGGCACGGAAAAGTCTGCGAATGCCGTGTCATCGAGGTGCTGGCGGATCACGATAAATGCGAGCATGCCCGGCACTGATTGGCTCCCCTTGGTCGCTATGTCACAGCATTGGCACTTGCAAAAACCGTACTTTGCGGTCAGCCTGAGCAGATGTTGGCTCGGCTGTCGCCAAAACACATGCTTGTCACGCTGCTCGCGGTCTTCCTGACCGTGGGGCTCAGCCTGTCCGGTGCACAGGCCAGCATCATGTCGGCAACGATGACGGCCGGCATGGCTGCCGGCGATGGCATGACCATGCCTGCGGGGCCCGGCATGGACAAGATGGCCGATGCCGCCATGAAGGGTGACTGCAAGGGGTGCCTCAAGGGTGCCGGCGGTGACGGCAAGGGGATATACTGCCCGCCGACCTGCATTGCCCCGGCGCTTGCGTTGCTGCCGCAGAAGCTCGACATGGTGGCAATCCCGCTGCCGTCGCAAATATCGCCGCTGCCGGCGCCGCTCCTGCACGGGCGAAGTTCCCTGCCCGACCCATACCCTCCCAGAGCCAGCGCTCTCGTCTGACGCCGTTTCAGCCGTCCCACGGCTGATGTCCGGCGTCCGGTCGCCCGCTCGCGTTAATGCGCGACGGGCGCGGACAAGCAATCAGTCGACGCTCGCCGTCGATCGAGATCGCAAGGAACGTAAGGGTGAATAGCAATTCCAGTCTTTTCCTGTCGCGCCGCGGGTTCCTGCTTGCGGCGGCGGGCGTCGCCGTCTCGACGTCGATGCGCCCGGCGCGGGCAGCCGCAGTTGATGAGCGCCGTATCAAGGTCACGCCGGCCCATGCCCGGTTAATCGACGCAGGTGGCCCGCAAACCACGGTATGGGCCTATGACGGCACAATTCCCGGCCCGACGCTGCGCCTGCGGCAAGGCCAGCCGGTCCGCATCACTGTCGAGAACGGTCTCGACGAGGATACGACCGTCCACTGGCACGGCATTCGCTTAGCAAACGCAATGGACGGCGTGCCGGGCCTGACCCAAAAGCCGATCGGGCCGGGGCAAAGTTTCGTCTATGAGTTCACACCGCCGGACGCCGGCACCTTCTGGTACCATCCGCATGCCGACAGCCTGGTGCAGATCGGCCGCGGCCTTGCCGGCCCCCTCATCGTCGAGGAGGCCGAGCCGGTCGCCGTCGACCGCGACTTTGTCTGGCTGCTGCAGGACTGGCGGCTTCTTGCCGACGGGCAGATCGCCGGCGGCTTCGGCAGTGCCATGGATGCCTCGATGTCGGGCCGCGTCGGCAATGTCGTCACCGTCAACGGCACGGGGCCAGGCGATCGGAGCGTGAAGGCCGGCGAGCGCGTCAGGCTGCGGCTCGCCAATGCCTCGCTTGCCCGCATGATGGCGCTGCGCTTCGAAGGCCACCGTCCGGTCGTCGTCGCCATCGACGGCCAGCCCTGCGATCCGCATGAACCGGAGGGCGGTCGCCTGGTGCTGGCGCCCGCCATGCGCATCGACATCGTGCTCGACATGCAGGGCCACCCCGGCAGCCGCCACGCGGTGATCGACGATTTCTACGACGGCCTCGCCTATACGCTGACCACGCTGGCCTATGACGCAGCGCCGCCGATCAGGGCGCATCCGCTCGACGCGCCAGCCGGCCTGCCGCGCAACCCTCTGCCCCAGCCCGACCTCGCTGGCGCCGAGCGCCAGGAAATCGTGCTGCAGGGCGGCATGATGGGCGGCGGCAAGCTCAAGGGCGTCGGCGGCATGATGGGCATGGGGATGATGGGCATGAACGGCGATGCGGCCTGGGCGATCAACGGCATGTCGATGACCGGCGACGGCCATGCCGGCATGGCGCCGCAGTTCACGCTGAAACGCGGTGTGACCTGCCATCTCACCATGCGCAACGAAACCGCCTGGTGGCACCCGATGCATGTCCACGGCTTCAGCCTGTCGGTCATCTCGCGCAACGGTTCGCCGGTGCCGCACCGCCAATGGCAGGACACGGTGCTGCTCGCCCCCAAGGATGTGATCGAATGCGCCTTCGTCGCCGACAATCCCGGCGACTGGATGCTGCACTGCCATGTCGCCGATCACCAGATGGCCGGCCTGATGACGGCGTTCCGCGTGACCTGAAACTTTTTATCCAACCAAGGAGAACTGCAATGAAACTGACCTACCGCCTTGCCGCACTGTCCCTGCTGATCGCAACGCCGCTGCCCGCCTTCGCCGCAACGATCAACGCCGTCATGTACAAGAACCCGCAATGCAGCTGCTGCGAGTCCTACGCCAACTATCTCGAGCACAACGGCTTCAAGGTCGACATCAAGCCGGTCAACAATCTCTCCCAGATCAGCAGCGATGCCGGCGTGCCGGCCGACCTCGAAGGCTGCCACACGCTGATGGTCGACGGCTATATCGTCGATGGCCTGGTGCCGGTCGAGATCGTCAAGAAGCTTTTGACCGAGCGCCCTGCCATCACCGGCATAACGCTCGCCGGCATGCCGGCTGGCGCCCCAGGCATGGGTGGCGAGAAGCAAGGCCCCTTCGTCGTCTACGCCTTCACCAAGGACGGCAAGGCGCCCACCGTCTACGCGACCGAGTGAGGACATTGTGAGCAAACTAGCCATGGTCCTGGTTGGCATGCTGCTGGCGTTTTCGTGGCCGGTATCAGCCGCTGAGCCGCCGCAGAACTTTGCCGTTCACGAGGCGCCCGTCCCCGTGCCGGAAATCAGCTTCGAGGATGGCAATGGCAAGCCGAAAATGCTTGCGGATTTCCACGGCAAGGTCGTGCTGCTCAACGTCTGGGCGACATGGTGTGCGCCCTGCCGCAAGGAGATGCCGACGCTCGATCGCCTACAGGCCAAACTCGGCGGTCCGGATTTCGAGGTCGTCGCGCTGTCCATGGACCGCGCCGGTCCTGAGATTGTGAAGAAGTTCTTCGCCGACATCGGCATCAAGCACCTCGCCCTCAACATCGACGTCTCGGGCAGGGCCATGTTCGCCATCGGAACCGTCGGCCTTCCGGCAACCCTGCTGGTCGACCGCGACGGCAAGGAGATCGGCCGGCTGATTGGGCCGGCCGAATGGGACGCCCCCGACATGGTCGACCTCATCCGCAGCCGCATCGCCGCCAAGTGAGAAAGGGACAGATATGTTCGGGCTAAAGGCTCGCTGCGTTGCATCGGCTTTGAACGAATGGAGGTGCTTGCTGCTAAGCGTAATTGCCATTGCGGCGCTGACCGCGGGCTTTTCGTATCAGGCGCAAGCCCACTCGCTCGACGAAATCGACGCCACGCTTGAGGCCGACGAGAAATATTTCCAGCCGATCGACAAACCCGCGCCTGATTTCACGCTGCGCACCGCCGAGGGGCGTGTCGTGCGAACGGCCGATCTGCGTGGCAAGGTGGTCGTCCTCCACTTCATCTACACGTCGTGCCCGGATGTGTGCCCCCTTCATGCCGAGAAGGTCGCCGAGATCCAGAAAATGGTGAACGGCACGCCGATGAAGGACCGGGTCAGCTTTGTGACCATCACCACCGACCCAACCAGGGACACGCCGGACGTGCTCAGCAAATACGGGCCGGCGCACGGGCTCGATCCCGTCAATTGGCTGTTCCTGACCACGACGGAGGATCAGCCGGAGGATGCGACCCGCAGACTGGCGGAGGCCTTCGGCCACAAGTTCAAGCTGACGGATGATGGTTATCAGATGCACGGCACCATCACCCATGTGATCGACAAGGAGGGCCGCTGGCGGGCGAATTTCCATGGCCTGGATTTCGCGTCGGTCAATCTCGTCACATTCGTCAATGCGCTTACCAACAATGTCGAGCGCCCGCACCATGAGCAGGAAACGGGATGGTGGGCGAAAATCAAGGGCATGTTCTGAGGCATCATTTGCACGTGCCGGCGGTCCGGCGAAACAGAGGGAAGGAGAACCCTGTGACCCACAAGTCCAATCCATTGAGCGGAGCCGTCGGCAAAATGGCCCGTGCCGTCATGCTGGCCGGCGCGACGATCTGGCTCGCGCTCGGTCTCCACAATCAGGCGATCGCCGCGGGCGAGATGTCCCAGGACCAGTTCGACCAGCGCATTCACGACTACATTCTTGCGCATCCCGAGGTGCTCGTGCAGTCGCTGCAGAGCCTCGACGCCCGCCAGCGCGAGGCTGCCACAAAAGAGGCGAAAGCCGCTTTGAAGGACAAGGCGGACGAGATTTTCCGGGACCCGGCGAGCCCGATCGGCGGCAACGCCGAAGGCGACGTCACCATGGTCGAGTTCTTCGACTACAACTGCCCCTATTGCCGGCAGGTTGCGCCGATCATGGCGCAAGCAATGGCCGACGATCCGCAGCTCAAGATCGTCTACAAGGAATTCCCGATCCTCAGCACGGATTCCGTATTTGCTTCCAAGGCGGCTCTCGCCGCAGTGCGCCAGGGCAAATACATGGCATTCCACAAGGCCTTGTATGCGGTGAAGACGCGGGTGACCGAAGCGGTCGTGCTGAAGGTGGCTGCCGACGTCGGTCTCGATGTGGCTAAACTGAAGACCGACATGCAGCAGCCCGATATCCAGGCGTCGATCGACCGGAATACGCAACTGGCCCAGGCGCTGAAGATCAGCGGAACGCCAAGCTTCGTCGTTGGCGAGCAGATTTTCCCCGGCGCGACCGACCTCGCAACGATGAAGAAACTGATCGAGCAGGCGAGGACCAGCAAATGAGCCGAATATTTTGCCCAAACCGACGGACGGTTGTTCTGGGGAGCGCCTTTGGCGCCGCTGCGGTCGTGAGCCTGCTCAAGGGGCCGGATTTGGCGATCGCCGCTGAGGATCCCGATCTGGCACGCCGTTTCAGATATCTCAGCCAGAACGGCAACAGCACGTGTTCGACCAAGTTCACGGAATCGATCGCGACCATGCCGGCAATGTCGCGGATCACGGGCTCGTGCTGCAGCCCGATGGAGACGAAGCGCTATGCCGAGCAGGTGAGCGGCCTGGCCAGGTACCGCGAGATTGCGATGATCCCAAGCGATCCGTACGATATTCCGGCCGGCATCGCACAGAAGATGATGCCCTATTACGATGTGAAACTCTCCGGCGATGAGCAGCAGGCCTACGACTACGCGATGGCCAATTCCAACGAGAAAGGCCCATGCTGCTGTCAATGCTGGCGCTGGAAAGTGTATGGCGGGCTGGCGAAGTTCCTGATCCGCGAGCACGGTTTCACCGGCAAGCAGGTCGTCGACGTCTGGGATCTCTCCGACGGCTGCGGCGGTGGAGAGTAGAGCCGGGCGACGCCTCGGATGCGGTTCAACAAGCGCTCTCAACCTGTTCTAGCTTCTTGAAAGGTGCGCTTGACCTTCCGGTGGCTGGAACGGTTAGGCTCATTGCCAACTTCCGGAGATCGTCCAATGGCGGACCGAACCATGAATTTCGAAAGGCAGCTATTGGCCCCGTTCAGAGAGGCATATCGGCAAGGCAGATCAGATGTCGCGGAGCATTTGCTGCGAGCGCTGGAGGCACTGATCACAGCCCTGCCGTTCCCGAGTTACCGCACGGCCAGCATGTTTTGGCCGAAGCCTACTATGAACTCGTTCGTCGATAGCATTGAACATGCCCTGATTGACCGGCAAGCCACCGCCTTCGTGGGCTGATCGAGTTGATCGAGTTCGCCTTGACGGGCATACATGGCGAACTAGTTCCCCTCGCAATCGCCGGTGGCAGCGGCGGCGGGAGGGATGATTGTAATGATGATGGACGGTTCAATGTGGATGATGGGCGGCATGGCGCTCATTTGGGTCCTGGTGCTTGTCACCCTCGTGCTCGCGATCGCGGCGCTGGTCAAATATTTGCGAACCTGACAGCATAGGCAGTCGGGGTCAAAAGAGCAAAAAGGGCGGAAAGTTGTAGTCGTCATCGGAAGCAGCAGCGTCATCGGGTCGGCGTCGGAACTGGTCCGGCCCCCTCGGCTCTTAACGTCTGTCGCCTTCGGCCCTCTCAGGAGTGGCAAATCGCCGGCTATGAGGTCTGGATGGCGAAGCGCAAAGACACGGTTATTGTTACCGGCAGCACCGGCTTCATCGGCTCGGCTCTGGTCAACAGCTTCGCCGACCGGTTTGCTCTCGTCGGCCTCGACCGGGCGGCGACGCGTCAGCCGCCGCCGGCCGCGGAGTGCGTCTGCATCGACCTGACATCGGAGGACGTCGTGGCAGCCGGCTTGGCGCGCGTGCGGACGGCCTATGGCGCCCGCCTCGCCTCGGTGATCCATCTTGCGGCCTATTTCGATCTCACAGGCGAACGGAACCCGCTCTACGAAGAGATTACGGTTGGCGGCACCGAGAAGCTCCTGCGCGCCCTGAAACAATTTGAGGTCGAGCAGTTTGTCTTCATGAGTTCGATGCTGGCGCACAAGGGTGGCCGACCGGGCGACATCATCGATGAGGATTGGCCGCTCGAATCGAACCTGCCCTACCGCACCTCGAAGATCGAGACCGAGCGCCTGATCCATGAGCAGCACGGGGCGATCCCTGTCGTCTATGCCAGGCCGGCCGGCGTCTATGATGATCTCGGCCGTAACGCATTCCTCGCCAATCAGATTGCGCGTATCTACGAAGAGGATCCGACCGGGCATGTATATCCGGGTGACCTGCGCACCGGGCAGTCGTTCCTGCATCTGGAAGACCTCACCGATGCGGTGGCGCGCCTTATAGATCGGCGGAAGAAACTTCCCACGGAGCTGGCGCTGCTTCTCGGCGAGCCTGAGGTCATGGGCTACGGCGAACTTCAAGCCGAGATTGGTCGGTTGATCCGTGGCGAGAACTGGGAGACACGGGAGGTGCCGAAGGCGCTCGCCAAGGCGGGTGCCTGGGTCCAACAGGACGTGCTGGGCGAAGAATCATTCGTTCGTCCCTGGATGGTCGATATCGCCGACGACCACTACGCGATCGATATCAGCCGTGCCCGCAATGTCCTCGGCTGGCAGCCCCGGCATTCCCTGCGCGAGACGTTGCCGCGGATCGTCGACGCGCTCAAGGCAGATCCCGCCGGCTGGTATCGGGCCAACAAGCTCGACGCCGCCAAGGTGGCCGGCAGCGGAACAAAAGCGCGAGAGAAAGACAAGGCGTTCGAGGCCAAACACGACAAGATGAAACCCGGACACATGGCCGAGATGGCGGGGATGGGCAAGCAGATGCTCTGGGCTCATTTCCTGGTCATCACGCTTGGCGTGTGGCTCCTCACCAGCCCGCTTCAGTTCGCGCTGTTCGATCCGGCGGCGGCCGGCACTGTGCGTGACGTCACGCAAGAGCGTGGACTGTGGGAACCGGTGCTGCGCAACGCGCTCACCGGCTGGAGCGACATTGTCTCGGGCTTGCTGCTGATGCTGTTTGGCGGGCTCGCACTGTCGCCGCGTTTTTCCTGGGCGCAATGGGGCACGACGATCGCCGGCCTGTGGCTGCTGTTCGCGCCGCTGTTCTTCTGGACGCCGAGCGCCGCCGCCACCATGAACGACACGATCGTCGGCGCGCTGGCCATCGCTTTCTCGGTGCTCGTCCCGATGATGCCGGGCATGAGCCACGAAGGGATGATGGACGAGAGCACCGTTCCGCCTGGCTGGACCTACTCGCCGTCATCCTGGCTGCAGCGCCTGCCGATCATCGCGCTCGGTTTCTTCGGTTTCTCATCGCCCGCTATCTCACTGCCTACCAGCTCGGCCATGTGGGTGCTGTCTGGGAGCCGTTCTTCCCCGGCGGAGACGGCAGGAACGGCACGGAATTCATCATCACATCCGACGTTTCTCGAGCCTGGCCAGTCGCTGATGCCGGGCTTGGCGCCGTGGCCTATATGATCGAAACCCTGATGGGCGCGATGGGCACGGCGACCCGCTGGCGCACCATGCCCTGGATGGTGACCTTCTTCTTCATCCTGGTGGTGCCGCTCGGCGGCGTCTCGATCTTCTTCATCATCATCCAGCCGATCATGATCGGCACCTATTGCACACTGTGCCTCATCGCGGCGGCGGCCATGCTGGTCATGATCCCGCTGACGCTGGACGAGGTGGTCGCCATGGGCCAGTACATGCTGCGCAGCGTGCGGGCAGACCGTCCGTTCTGGCGCACCTTTTTCCAAGGCGGGCCGGAGCCGAACGGCGAGGCGGACAAGAACGATCCCGGCTTTTCCGCCGCGCTTGCCGCACAGTCCGCCGCAGCCATTCGCGGTGTCACGTTTCCATGGACGCTGGTCGCATGCTGTATCGTCGGCGGTTGGCTGATGGTCTCGCGGCTGGTCTTCGGCACAGCCGGCGCCATTGCAAACAGCGATCACCTCTCGGGCGCCATGATCATCACGATCGCGGTCTGCGCCATGGCCGAGGTGGCACGGCCGTTGCGTTTCCTCAACCTGCCGTTCGGGTTATGGCTGATCGCAGCGCCCTGGCTGCTCGACGGCGCGACCAGAGGTTCGACATTGAACAATGCCGTTGCAGGGCTAGTTGTGATCGGCCTCAGCCTGCCTCGGGGGCGCCGAAGCAAGGAGCACTACGGCTCATGGGACCGCTATGTCGCCTAGACGAAGCCTGGAACCGGCTTGGTCTTGCCGCTCAGTTGCGCGCCCAGCGTCAGTGCCTGCGGGAAATTCTGGACGATCGCCGCCATCAAGGTGGCGCTGCCGGGGCGAAGGGCAATTCCGGCAACGGCCGCGGCGGCGTATACCCGTGTCGAAAACAGTCTTTTCCAGGCCGCCTCGTAGCGTCTGGCGGCAGCCTCGCGCCCTGCTCGGCCACTTGGCGCGCATGCGAGTTCGCAAGCCAGCAGCCAGCCGGACTGAAGCGCCATCGAGATGCCCTCGGCGATGACAGGATGAGACTCTCCGGCTGCATTGCCGACGCGGAAGATGTCCCCTTCGTAGCACGAGCGAATTCCCGGCCGGATCGGACCTGCGGCAAGCCACGGACCGTCGAGGAGAGCCGGTTCCAGGGCGTCCCGCACGCCCCGGCATGAATTCAGGAGATGCCGGGAGACCGCATCGGCGGCCGACACATGGCTCCGTTGTTTGGGGCCATATTGTTTACGCAGCCGCGCGAGCATATCGCGCCGGATGCAGCACGAGATCGACAACCGGCCATGATCCGCCGAAACCATGCCGCCGTAGCCGCCAGGGAAGGCCAGCAGAGGCATCAAATCCGGCGCCAGCGACGACCCGGTGAAATGCGCCTTGAAGCCGAGCAGGTCCGACGGCCGATTGGCCTTTGCGAGTTGGCTGCGCAATGGTCCCGGTTCCCACGAGCCGTGAGCGGCGACAATCACCGGCGCACGCAACATCGCCGCTTCATCCCCGGCCTGAATTCGCACCCTTTGCATCTCACCGTCCGGCTCGATGGCGACGGCGCGGCAGGGTTGAAAGATTTCGACACCCGCCGATCGCGCCGCTTGCAAAAGCAGAGAGTCGAGAATGTCCCGGCCGAGCGCCCGGCCGAAGCTGTCTTTCGCACGAGGCCCAGCTCCTGCACGTGGCATTGCCGCCTCGACGCAGGTCTCGCCGGAAAACAAGCCGACGCGGGGGATTTCGGGGCCGGCATTGGTACGCCAGGCATCGCCGATCTCGAGCCGGTCGAGAAGCGCAAGATTGCTTGCCGAGATGTATTCGCCGCAGACCTTGCGGCGCGGGAACGCGCTTTTTTCCACAATTGCCACGGTCCATCCGCGCCGGGCCAGCGTGAGCGCGACGGAGGTGCCCGCCGGGCCGGCACCAATGACGATCGCGTCATGAGTCGACAATCCCGTCATGGCTCGACACTGGCACTGGCGCCGACGAAGATGTGGGAAAACAGGCCGGCGCGCCGCTCCTCGACCGGTTTGCCGTTGGCCGCAAGCCAGAGACCGGTAAGCTCGCTGCCGCGAAAGCCGGCACGCACGCTTTGCGCCGCGTCGTTTCGTGTGACGTCGTTGGCGCCGATTGCCGGCAGAAGACGGGTCGCGGCCAGCGGCAGTTTCGCCCGCAGCGGCTCTGTCGCGATGAGCAACGGGGCTTTCGGCCTGATCAGCGAAAACAGACGCACGAGCTGCGCATCGTCGAGGTGATGCAGGAACAGATTGACGGTGACGGCGTCGAACGGCGCACCCTCGATCTTTCCTGCCCAGTCGAAGACATCGGCGGTGACGCCTTCGGCCTTCCATCCCAGCCTGTCAAAATCACCGCGCAATTGCGCGGTGACGAGGCCGACGCGGTCGAGCATTACCAGTTCGACCCCAGGCCAATGCCTGGCCATGCGCCGCGCCACCGCCAGCATGAAGGAGCCATCGCCGGCGCCGATCTCCAGGATGCGGCGTGGCGGCGTTGGCACGAACCTCCTGAGCAACGACGTCATGATCGGCACCTGAAACATCAGCATATTGATGCGCCGAAGGTCGCGGCGCGCGGCCAGCGCTCGCGGATCTTCGGCCGCAAGTCCGTCGAGGATTTCCGGCGCAAGCTGCCGGTGCTCCAGGCGGCTCATGACACCGTTCGAAAGAGCATGGTTTCGGCCGTCAGCCCGGGTCCGAACGACATGCCGCAACCGAGCAGGCCGGGTGGCGCCTTCAACATCTCCTTCATCACGAACATGACGGTCGCCGACGACATGTTCCCATACTGGCACAACACCTCGCGCGATGGTTCCAGCGCGGTGGGCTCCAGTTCCAGAGCCCTTTCGACGGCGTCGAGCACCGAACGTCCACCCGGATGCACGGCCCAAAGGTCGATTGCCTCGGTCGGCCGGCCGCCGAGCATGGCGGCCTGGCTGTTCCGCAACGCCTCATGAATCGCTGCCGGCACCTGGCCGGAAAGAACCATTTCGAAGCCGTGGTCGCGAATATTCCAGCGCATCAGATCCCGCCGCTCCCTCGCCACCAGACAGTGAAAGCTATCGAGCTCGATGCCGGCCGGCTCGGCGGTAATGAGCGTGGCCGCGCAGCCGTCGCCCCAGAGGCAGAACGACAGCAGTTTTTCCAGCTCGGTGGTTTCGCGCAGATGCATCGTGCAGAGCTCGATATTGACCAGCAGGACCTTGGCCTGCTGGTCGGAGCGGACGATGTGGCGGGCCAGCTTGAGCCCGTTGATCGCCGCGTAGCAACCCATGAAACCGATCATCGTGCGTTCGACACTATCGGGAAGCCCGCAACGCGCGATCAGCTCCAGATCGATGCCCGGCGCCGAAAAGCCAGTGCAGGTGGTGACGATAAGATGGGTGATGCGGGAAGCGTCGTCGCCAAGCTGCAATCCGTCGATGCCCTTTTGCGCCAGAACAGGTGCGGCATCGTCGAACATCGCCATTCTCGCCGCTGTTCCGGGAAACGCGCCCCGGATGAAGGTCCCGGCCAGGTCGGCAGTTGGTCCTTCGGGGTCGGACGCCGGCGCAAAGCAGGAATAGCGGTGCTCGATGCCGGCAAGATCGGCCATGCGTTCGAAGATCCTCCGGCGATCGGCCGCGAGCATGGAGGCCGCGAAACGCAGGTAGAATTGATGAACCTCGTGCTCCGGCACCGCCGTCGCGATCCGGTTGATATAGGCGTTGACGGGCATATTCTGTCTCCTCGGCGGGCGCACGGTATAACGTGCCGCCGGAGGGTCCTTGCTCATCGTTACCCGGTGTCGAACACCGGGTTTTGAGCGCTGTTCGATAAACGTTTCCGAAAACTGATTTCTTCCCGAAGGTTCAGTGTGCGCTGTTGGCAGGGAAACGGTTGGAGCGGGCGGGCGGTTGCGTCGGGCATCCAAAATCGCCACATCATGTTGACCTTCCATCTACTGGAAGGTCTATTTCCTCCGACAAAGGAGATTTTCCACCATGAACATCGGTATCGCATCCGAAAAATCCGGCCTGCCGTCCAAGACGATCCGTTATTACGAGGACATCGGGCTCTTGCATCCGGCTCGGACAGACAATGGCTATCGCGATTACTCGACGGCCGATATTCACCGGCTGCGCTTCCTGCAGCGCTCGCGAAGCCTGGGATTTTCGGTCGACGAATGCCGCCAGTTGCTCTCGCTGTATCAAGACAGGGAACGTGACAGCGCCGACGTGAAGGCGATCGCGAAAGCCAAGCTGGTGGAGATCGACAGGAAGATCGCCGAACTGGTCGGATTGCGCGGCTTGCTCCACCATCTGGTCAGTCACTGCCACGGCGACGAGCGGCCGGATTGCCCGATCATCGACGAGCTGGCAGGACAAGGCGTCGCCCAGTGAGGTGGATTGAAAATCGGAGCGGCTGACAAGCAAACTTCGCTGTCATGCCGGCTTGTGCTGCCGCACGACCTTCCATTCATGCCAGATCAGCACCATGACGACAGCATCGAATACGGTCAGGACAAGCAGGCCGAACGAATGGGTGTAGGAGTAGCGGTAGACTTGATAGAACATAAATGCGCCCAGCGCCGCAAGCGATGCCGGATACGACCACAGCTTGCCTCTCAAAAGCCCGACAACGAGCAGCAGTTTTATCAAGCCGTGGCTAAGCAGGTAGAAGGCATAAAACTCCTTGCTGGCGACGGAAAAGTGGCTTGCCATCTGCGACAGATAGCCAGCTATGAAATCGTTCGGATCTTCGATCAATTCCTCTTGAGTGAATGTATTGACCCAGGAGGCAATGGCGTCGGTGGTGACGACATAAAGCAGGATCCCGCCCACGCATTCGATCAGGGCATGCGCCCCTTTAAGCCAGATGCTGAGCTCGAAAATCTGATGGATGCGGCGTTCGTCTACTGCTTTCACAAAATTCACCTTGCGATCGACAACAGCGGAAACGAGAAACGATGGATGCAGCCCTAACCCACTGGATCAACGCGGCAGCCGGGATCAGCCCTTTTCTTGATAAGGCAATGATCGCCGTCTCACAAATCGGCGTTCCGCTGATGGTGCTGGCTGTTGCCCTGCAATGGTGGGCAAAGGCCGACCGCTACCATGTGCGCCATGCTGCCTTGTCCGCCGGCTTGGCGTTCCTGCTCGGTCTGGCGATCAATCAGTTCATTTTGCTATTCGTCCACCGGCTGCGGCCCTACGATGCCGGCCTGACGCATCTGCTGATTGCGCCCAGCGCCGACTGGTCGTTTCCCTCCGACCACGCGACAGCCAGCTTTGCGGTTGTTGCGGCTCTTGCAATGCAAGGTCTGCCGCGCCGGACGCTGGCCCTCTCCATCATGGCATTGCTGATCTGCTGGTCGAGAATTTACATCGGCACCCACTATCTCACCGACGTGATAGGCGGTGCCATCACTGGCGTCTTAGGTGCCGTTGTGGTCCGATTGGCCTATCGCGAGAACTCCCGATTGGACAGTCTGGTCACAAGAATTCTCTAGCTCCTTATGTGCAAACGATGAGACGAGCAGCTATCATAGCGGTCCTGTCGCTTGCCTGCGTCTCTGTCGTGCTCGCCGCCGCCCATTCGGGTCGTGATGCGGTCATCCAGGCTCGCCAGGCCTCGATGAAGGAAATGGCCGCGGCGGCAAAGGCGATCGCCGGGATGTTCGACGGCAAGCAGGCGTACGACGCCGCAGCCTTCAAGGCGGCGGCCGAGACCATCCGCGCCCGCACCGGCCCTGCCTTGATTGCCGAATTCCCCAGCGCGACATTGGGAGCGCCTTCAGGCGCCAAGCCGGATATCGACCCCGCCCGCGCGGAGTTCGAAGGGCTGGCACGCCACATCGGAACGCTGGCCAGCGCCCTGGCCTCCGACGCCGAGCGGGCACCACCGCATATCACCGACGACATGAGAATGGGTTCCGGCCTGGCAATGGGCGGTGGCAGCCTGCTTGGCAAGCGACCATCACTCGCGGAAGCCGATCCCACTAAATTGCCGGCGGAGCACCTCCTGCATCTCATCTTGCAGGATTGCTCGAGCTGCCATTCGAAGTTCAGGCAAAAGGTAGAGTGATAGCGTCAGCTCCGCTGCAGCTGACCCGCCATGAAATTGCGCCAGCCGCCGAAATGCGAAATTTCCTTTGCATCGGCAAGGCCGGCACTTTCGACGAGGAAGCCTTTCGGCGAAGTTCCGTCATCGAGTAGAAGCGTCCCGATGCCGAGCGGCGGCGGGATCGCGGCAACGAAGCGGCCGAAGGCTTGTGGCGAGAGCCGCCAGACTTCGACCTCGATCGCTGCCCCCTTGCCATTGCAGCTGCGCTCGAGCCCCGGTCGCGACACCGACTGGCCGGCGAGTGCATAAAGCCGGTACAGCGGCGCCGTTCTTGCCGCCCGGGCGAAAATCGCGCCGAGCTGCTGCAACTGGCCGTTCAGCGCCATCCCCGACAGATGCGCGCCGACCACGGCCAGCTCGATCGTGCCCTCGTCCACGTCGACGCGAACGTCGCCACGCGGCAGCGGCCAGCCTGTAGCGCCCAGCGCAAGGCCGCTTGCCGCATGGACATCGCGCGCAAGCGACGCCGGCAGATGGTCCTTGCCCGCCGCGGCAAGCAAGGTGACGCTCATCGGCAGACCGTCGCTGCGGGTTCCGCTCGGCACGGCAATGCCGCACATGTCGAGCAGATTGACGAAATTGGTGTAGGTGCCGAGCCGGCTGTTGGTGACGATCGGATCGGCCAGCACCGCTTCGACTGTGTAGTGCGTCGGCGCGGTCGGCACGCAGAAAACGTCGACCGAGGCGATGACCGGCGCAAGCCTGGCCTTATAGCCTTGCAGGGCATAGAGCCCGTTGAAAGCGTCCGCGGCGGAAAGTTTTCGCGCACCGCCGATGATCTGCCGCGTCACCGGATGCATGGCGGCCTCGTTGGCATCCATGAAGTCCCTGATCGCGGCGTAACGCTCGGCTACCCAGGCGCCTTCGTAAAGCAGGTTGGCGGTGGCGTAGAAATCGGCGAACGGGATTTCCACCAGCTGGCAGCCCAGCGTCTCCAGCGAGGCAAGGGCGGCCTCGAAACCCGCCTGCATCGCCTGGTCTCCGAAAAAGGTCCAGTCGGCCCTGGCCGGCACGCCAACCGTCAGCACCGGCGGGCGCGCGGCAAGAGCCTGAATGCAGAGGTCGCGCGAATAGGGATCCGCGTCGTCCTTTGCCGCCGCGACCTCGAACACGCTGTAGGCGTCATCGACGGTGAGCGCGAAGACCGAGACGCAGTCAAGCGTCCGGCAGGCCGGCACGACGCCGGCGGCTGATAGCGCGCCGACGCCCGGCTTCAGCCCGACGATGTTGTTGAGGCCGGCGGGTATGCGCCCAGAACCGGCGGTGTCGGTGCCGAGCGCGAACGAGACGATGCCGCGCGCGGTTGCGACGGCCGAGCCGCATGAGGAGCCGCCCGGCACCAGTTTCGGGTCGATCGCATTCCTCGGGATCGGATAGGGCGTGCGCACACCGACCAGGCCGGTGGCGAACTGGTCGAGGTTGGTCTTGCCGACGACCAGTGCGCCGGCGGCCTTGAGCCGCGCGACGACGGTGGCGTCTTTCGCCGGCAAGTAGGCATATTCCGCACAAGCCGCCGTGGTCGGCATGCCGGCAACATCGATGTTGTCCTTGACCGCGAACGGTACGCCCCACAGCGGCTTTGCCACGGGATCGAACGGGCCGAGCTTTTCCGCCTCGGCAAGCAACTCCGCCCTGCTCGCCAGATGGATGAAGATGCCGGGGTCATCGGCCGCCGCGAGCCGCGCATCGACCGCATCGATCATCTCGCCGATGCTGACGCCGGCCTGATAGGCAGCGTGCAGGCTCGCTATGTCGAAGCGGATGTCGCTCATTTGGCCTCGCCCAGAATGACTACCGGCAGGTTCCACTGGATGAGCACCACGCAGCCATCCTTCGTCCACACCGAATGCTCGGTTCCGACCGGGTTCAGGATCACGCTGCCCGCGGCATGATCGCCGTTCTCGTCGCTCTGTGTGCCTTCCAGCACAAGGATCGTTTCCAGCCCGGCATGGCGATGGCGCGGCACGCCGGCGCCGGGCCGGTAGTTCAGGATGGCGACCGACGGTTCCGTCGGTCCGCCCTTGAGCAGCCAATGCGCCGTAATGCCATCGCGGAAAGGCTCGAACGGCAGACCGCGCCAGCCACCATTGAGGAGGCCGGCAAAGGCAAGGTTAGGCATTGGCAATCCCCTCGAGCACCTGGTCCGTCGTTGCCGTCCAGCCGACGATGGCGCCCTGCGCCCTGATCATGGCAAGGGCTGCCGCCTTGAACTCCGGAAAATAGCTCTCAGTGGCATCCTCCGCCAGAAGGCATTCATAGCCGCGGTCGTTGGCCTCGCGCATCGTCGTCTGCACGCAGACCTCCGTCGTCACCCCGGCAAAGACCAGTTGCTGTGCGCCAAGCCGCTTGAGGTCGTCGCCGAAGCTGGTGGCATAGAACGCGCCCTTGCCGGGTTTTTCGATGACGATCTCGCCAGGCAGTGGGGCAAGTTCATCGAGGATCGCCGTTCCCGGCTCCCCGACGATCAGCACACGACCCATTGGCCCGACATCGCCGATCCTGATCGACGGATTGCCGCGATTGCGCTTGGCCGGTGGCAGATCCGAAAGGTCTGCCTTGTGGCACTCCATCGTGTGGATCACCGGCAGGCCAGCGGCGCGAAACCCCTCGATCAGCCTCTTCACCGTCGGCACGATGGCCGTGACCCGGCTGACGTCATTGCCGAGGCTGGCGCCGAAGCCGCCGGGTTCGGCAAAGTCGCGCTGCATGTCGATGACGACCAGCGCCATCGCCTCAGGCTTGAACACAAACGGAAACGGCAGCGCCTCGATCCCAGCCATCAGTGATGTCCCGCCATGTGCTCGCCGATCGTCTGCACGCTCGCCTGCGCGATCGGCGTCTCGTAGACCAGCGCGCCGTCCGACATGACGAAGATGCGGTCCGAGAGCTCGAGCAGCTCATCAAGGTCCTCCGACATAAGGAGCACGGCGGCACCGGCGTTGCGCGCCTTCATGATGCGGGCGCGGATTTCGGCGACGGCAGAGAAGTCGAGGCCGAAGCAGGGGTTCGACACGATGAGCAAATCGACCTCGCCGGTCAGTTCCCGCGCCAGCACGGCGCGCTGCACATTGCCGCCCGAGAGCGACGAAATCGGCGAAGCGAGGGATGCCGTCTTGACCTTGAACTGTTGGACCAGACGGGCCGCGTAGTCCCTGATCGCACTCATCCTGATCCAGTTGACCGGCTTGCCGGCCTCGTTGAGGTCGAAGGTCCGGAAGGCCATGTTTTCCGCCACCGTCATCTTCGGTGCGCAGGCATTGCGCAAGGGCTCCTCCGGAATGAAGCGGACATTGAGCGTGCGCGCCTCGCTGCGGCTGGCGCCATAGGGCGAGCCTTTCACCAGAACGTCGCCGCCATTGCGCGCCCGTTGTCCGGCAAGGACTTCGAGAAACTCCTTCTGGCCGTTGCCGGAGATGCCGGCAATGCCGACGATCTCACCCGACTTCACATCGAGTTCGCCGATGTCGATGGTTTTCAAACCGGTGCGGTCGGGCGCCTTCAGCGACTTTACCGTCAGCACCTGTCTGGCGCCGGCCGGCACCGGGGCGCGGCTGTCGAGTGCGGCGATCGGTTGGTCGCCGATCATCATCGCCGCCATCTGCTTGTGGGAAAGTTCGGAGACCTTTCCGGTTCCGGTCAGCCTGCCCTTGCGCAGCACGGTGATATCGTCGGCAAAGGCCGTCACCTCGTGGAATTTATGCGAGATCATCAGCACGGTGAGGTCGCCGGTCCTGGTCATGTCGCGCACCAGGCCAAGCACTTCGTGTGCCTCGCCGGGAGTGAGCACCGAAGTCGGCTCGTCGAGCACCAGGAAACTGCGGCCGAGATAGAGCTGCTTGATGATTTCGAGCTTCTGCTTCTCGCCGGCCGCAAGTTCCGCCACCTTGACGTCGAGCGGCAGCTTGAACGGCATCCGCTGCATGAATTGCGCAAGTGCGGCGCGCTCCTTGCGCCAGTCGATGACGCCGGGCACCTTCTCGCGCGAAATGACCAGGTTCTCCGCGCCGGTCAGCGACGGGACGAGCGTGAAATGCTGGTAGACCATGCCGAGCCCCAATGCCGAGGCATCCTTCGGACTGGCGATCGCGACCTCGCGGCCATCGACCAGCATGTCGCCGGCGGTCGGATGGTAAAAACCCATCATGCATTTGACCAGCGTCGACTTGCCGGCGCCGTTTTCGCCGAGCAGCGCATGGAACGATCCCGCCGGCACCTTGATCGAGACATCGTCCAGCGCGGTGAAGGCGCCGAAGCGCATGGTCATGCCGATGGTCTCGACGCCGACGGCTTTCTTGCCGATGCTTCCGCTCAAGATCGTGTCCTCACGGCAGCTGCGCGACGAAGGATACCGAATTCGACACCGCGCCGAACACGCCGCCCTGCATCTTGATCATCTTGATCGCGGCGAGATGGTTGCCGTAATCGGTCGCGCCGCAGCAATCCTCCAGCATGACGCATTCAAAGCCGCGATCATTGGCCTCGCGCATCGTCGTGTGGACGCAGACATCGGTGGTGATGCCGGTCAGCACGATGTTTTCGATGCCGCGCTGGTGCAGGATCAGCTCCAGGTCGGTGGCGCAGAACGAGCCCTTGCCCGGCTTGTCGATGATCGGCTCGCCAGCCGCCGGATAGAGGTCGGGGATGATGTCCCAGCCGGGTTCGCCGCGCACCAGGATGCGCCCGCAAGGCCCGGGGTCGCCGATGCCGGCATTGATGCGGCGCGAGCGCCAGCGCTTGTTGGCCGGCAGGTCGGCGAGATCGGGCCGATGGCCCTCGCGCGTGTGGATGATGGTGTAGCCCTTGGCCCGCATGGCTGCGAGCACCGACTTGATCGGCTCGATCGGCGCCCGCACTAGCGAAAGATCGTAGCCCATATGATCGACATAGCCGCCCGGCCCGCAGAAATCGGTCTGCATGTCGATGATGATCAATGCCGTATTGTCCGGCCGCAGCTCGCCATTATAGGGCCATGGATAGGGGTCGGCATCGATGTAGCGCTGGGTGATCTCGGCTCTGGCGTTCATCGGAAAAAACTCCAGTCATTTGGTGATCGACAACTCGCCCGGCGCGCCGGCAAGCGAGCGGTTCGGCGACGACGTGGCGATCATGATAATGAGCGTGAGGATGTAAGGCGCGGCGTAGAAGAGATAGTAGCCCTGCGTCACCCCGACCGATTGCAACGCCGGGCCCAGCGCGCCGGCGCCGCCGAACAACAGTGCCGCGGCAAAGCAGCCAAGCGGGTTCCAGCGCGCGAAGATGACCAGCGCCACCGCCATCAGCCCCTGCCCCGACGAGATGCGTTCGGTCCAGCTGCCGGGGTAATAAAGCGACAGATAGGCGCCGCCGATGCCGGCGAGCGCACCGCCGACGCCTGTCGCAAGCAGGCGCACGGTGTTCGGATTGAGGCCCATGGCGCGCGCCGCATCGGAGCTGTCGCCGACGACGCGCACGACCAGGCCGGCGCGGGTGTTGCGGAAGGCCCACCACAGGAACAGCGCAAGTGCGGCCCCGATCAGGAACAGCACGTTGACGTTGAGCGCCGCCTGCACCTGCGGGATATCCGACCAGCCACCGAAGGCGAGGGCCGGCAGGTCTGGTGCCGAGGGCTGGATGAATGGCTTGCCGAAGAAGAAGGCGAGACCGGAGCCGAACAGCATAAGCGCGATGCCGATGGCGATGTCGTTCACCCCGCGGAATTTGCAGATCCAGCCGTGGAACAGCCCGAAGCAAAGACCGGCACCTGCGGCAGCCAGCAGGCCGAGCCATGGCGAGCCGGTCATCACCGCGACGGCGTAGGCAGTCATCGCACCGAAGACCAGCGTGCCTTCGAGGCCAAGATTGATGCGGCCGGAGCGCTCGGTGATGGCTTCGCCGAGCGAGACGAAGATGAAGGGCGTCGAAACGCGGATGGCGCCGCCGAGAATGGCGAGCGGCACGCCCCACAGGCCGATCTCGGTCGCGTCCATCAGGAGCCCCTCTTCCACAGATCGGGATTGAAGACCTTGAAGCGGCCGTAAAAGGTTTCGCTGAACAGGATGACGACGAAGAGCATGCCTTGCAGCACCAGCACGGTGGCGTCGGGAAGGTCCATGCGGCGCTGGATCAGCCCGCCGGAAGCGCCGATACCGCCGAGCAGGAAAGCGACCGGGATGATGGCGAGCGGATTGTGGCGGGCGAGGAAGGCGACGAGGATGCCGGTATAGCCATAGCCGGCGGCGAGCGAGGCGTTGGCGCTGCCTTGCACGGCGCCGACCTCCAGCATGCCGGCCAGCCCGGCAAAGCCGCCGGCGAGCCCGGTGAAGCCGACGATCAGCGGCCCGACGGCAAGCCCTTGCACCTGAGCTGCCCTGACATTGCCGCCGGCGATGCGGGCGGCAAACCCCCAGCGCGTCTTTTCGATCAACAGCCAGGACAGGACGCAGGCGAGAATGCCGACGACCAGGCCCCAGTGCACGTCCATGCCTGGAATGTTGCCGATGCGGTAGGCATCCGCCAGCGGCTCGGTCGAGGGTTTGTTGAGCGAAGCCGGATCGCGCAGCGGCCCTTCGACCAGATGGTTCATCAGCGCGATGGCGATATAGGCCATCAGCAGGCTGGAGATGGTTTCGTTGACGGCGCGGTAGTGGCGGAGTGCGCCGACGGCACCGATCCAGATGCCGCCGGCGACCGCGCCCGCCACGCCCATCAGCAGGATGACCAGAAAAGCCGGCGCGCCATTCGCCGCGACGCCGATGGCGGCGGCGGCAACGCCGCCCAGCACGATCGCGCCTTCGCCGCCGATGACGACGAGGCCGAGCCGGGCCGGCAGCGCCACGCAGAGCGCTGCCAATAAAAGCGGTGCTGCCCGCGACAGCGAGTTCTGGATCGAGAACCACGAGCCGAAGCCGCCGCGCCACATCGTCTCGTAGAGTTGCACCGGCGATTTGCCGACCAGCGCGATGAACACGCTGAACAGCGCCATGCCGACGATCAGCGCCGCGAGCGGTATGACGAAGGCTTCCGCCCGCCGCGCCGCCCATTCGAGCGCCGCCGGATAATTCCTGGCGCCAAACAGCGCCGGTGCGCCCGCAGTGCTGACAGTGTCTGCCATGGCCCCGTCTCCGATCCGGTTCAGGCGGTCGAACCGACGACGCCCTCGACCAGGTAGTCCATGCTTTCGAGTTCGAGCGCGGTCTCGGCGAAGGCCTGGCCTTCGGTCACGACGACGACGCCCTTGTTGCTCTTCAGCGGACCCTTGATGACGGAAAAGCCGCCTTTCATCATTTCGGCCAGCGTGCCGTCGAACTGCTTGCGGGCGGCCTCGCCGACAGCGGGGCCGAGCGGGCTCATCTTGACGAAGCCGTCGGCCAGGCCACCGCGCGTGAAATTGGGCAGCGGCGTGCCGGCCACCAGATCGTCGACGAACATCTTGTAGACCTTGGCCCAGTTCCATTCCGCGCCGGTCAGGTATTTTTCCGGCGCCAGCGGGCTCTGGTTGGCATGATAGCCGCAGACGAAGGCGCCACGCCCGGCCGCCGTCTCGACCACCACCTTGGGGCTATCGACATGGCAGGTGATGACGTCGGCACCCTGGTCGACCAGCGCATTGGTGGCCTCGGCCTCCTTGACCGCTAGCGACCACTCGCCGGTGAAGATCACCTGGCAGGTGATGGTCGGGTCGACCGAGCGCGCGCCGAGCAGGAAGGAATTGATGTTGAGCAGCACCTGCGGGATCGGCTTTGCCGCGACGAAGCCGAGCTTCTTGGTTTTGCTGGTGTGACCGGCGACGACGCCGTTCAGATACTGGCCCATGCCGATATAGCCGAAATAGGAACCGGCATTCATCGGATGCTTGTCCTTGTTCCACATGCCACCACAATGGCGGAACTGCACGTCGGGGAATTTCGCGCACATGGCGAGCATGTGCGGATCGAAATAGCCGAACGAGGTCGGGAAGATCAGCGACGCACCGTCGAGATTGATCATCGATTCCATCGTCTTCTGAACGTCGACCGTCTCCGGCACGTTCTCCTCCTCGACGACGGAAATTCCTTCGATCCCCTTCAGCGTGGCGGCCCCTTCGGCATGCGCCTGGTTGTAGCCGTAGTCGTCCTTTGGCCCGACATAGATGAAGCCGACGGTGGCCGTCGCGGCGAAGGCCCTGCTGATCGGAAACGATGCGGACGCAAGGCCGAGCGCCGCTCCGGCGGCGGAGGTTTTGAGCAGGTCGCGGCGGCTAAGCATGAATCTCTTGGACATTGAATGCTCCCTCTGTGGGGCCTTTGGGGCCGGTTAACACCTCAATGAAAGAAGTGTATGCAATCAGCATGCCAGTTTCAGAAATGAGATTTATTCAGTAATATCAATGAGTGTTCCGATGTGGACTGCACAAAGCCGGAGCAATTGCATACACTTTTTGCCTCCAAAATCGCCAATTTGACATGAAGGCTAAAACATAGGCATACAGAGATGCGGAGGAATCGAAGCCGGTGAGTGGCTTACGGCTCTAGCAAAAAGACTGGACGGAGGAGACGTGTCGGGAAAGCGCAATTTGATCAGGTCGGGCACGACCGTCGATCAGATGGTGAGGGCGATCAGCGACCGGATCGTCACCGGTTTCCTGCGCCCGGGCGAAAAGCTCGACGAGGCCTCGCTCGCCGCCCGCTTCGACGTCTCACGCACGCCGATCAGGGAAGCGCTCAGCCGGCTCAGCGCCATGGGGCTGGTCGAAAGGCGGCCGAACCGCGGCGCCACCGTCGCCGTGGTGACGCAGGAGCACCTCGCCTCGATGTTCGAAAGCATGGCCGAGCTTGAAGCGATCTGCGCGCGGTTCTCGGCCGAGCGCATGACCGCTGGCGAGCGCCGCACGCTGGAGGCCGAGCACCAGGCCTCGGCGCGCTTCGTGCAGCTCGGTGCCGAAGAAGAGTATGAGCTTTTCAACACCGAATTCCACACCCGGCTCTATCGCGGCGCCCACAGCAAGCACATTTATGAACTGACCGTCATGACCCGCGGCCGCCTGGCGCCGTTCCGGCGCGCGCAATTCATGCTGCCCGGGCGGCTGGCCCAGTCCTGGCAAGAACATGACGCCATCGTCACCGCAATCATGCGCGGCGACAGTGCGGCGGCCGGAACAGCCGCCAAGGATCATGTCTCGATCGTCAGCGAGGCGAGCGCCGTCTTTGCGATCGGCGATCGCCCCAAAGGCAGGACCGAGCCGTTCCCGACATCGGCTTCCTAACCGTCAATCGACCAGCACGGCGACCACGGCAGCGCAGTCGCCGGCCTTGACCAGCCCCGGAAAATGCCGCGCCGCCAACAGACCGGACATTTTGGCCCGGATCTCCTGCGGAGCGCCGCCGGTGCGGCCTATGGAATGGATACGTGCCAGCACCTGGTTCTCTGCCACCGGCTCGCCGAGATCGATCATGGTTTCGATCATCCCGTCGTCCTCGGCGAACGAGAAGCAATCGCCGGACGGCATGTCGAGCCAGCGGGTTGGCTGCATCTCGACCGCGCCGGCGACGATGCCGGCATGGCGCAGCACATTGAGCACGCCGCGACGTGCGATCCGCACCGTTTCCGCGCGCGAAGTCCCGCCGCCGCCAAGCTCTGTGGTGATGAACAGCTTGCCCATCTCTTCGGCGGCAGTGTCGAACATGCCGACCGCGTCGATCTCCAGCATTTTCATCGACCATGGTGCGGAGAAGGCTTCAACCGCAGCGAAACCCTTCGCTTCCAGCACCTTGTCGGGCCGGATGTGGGCGGCGCAGAACGGCACGAAGTCGAGCGTCTTGCCGCCGGAGTGGAAGTCGAGCGCGATGTCTGTACGGGGCAGAAGCTCGCGCTGGAAATAATCAGCGATCTTCTCGGTCACCGTGCCGTCGGGCCGGCCGGGAAAGCTGCGGTTGAGATTGCCCTTGTCGATCGGCGAGGTGCGCGTGCCGGCGCGGAACGCCGGATAGTTCATCGCCGGCACGATGATGATCGTGCCGCTGACTTGCTTCGGGTCGAGCGTACGGGCGAGGTCATAGAGCGCCAGCGGCCCCTCGTACTCGTCGCCATGATTGCCGCCGGTGAGCAATGCGCTCGGCCCCTTGCCGTTGCGGATGACGCAGATCGGGATCATCACCGACCCCCAGGCGGAATCGTCGCGGCTGTAAGGCAGGCGCAGGAAACCGTGCTGCACGCCGTCGCGCTCGAAATCGACGGTCGGCGTGATCGGTGACGGGCGAAGGCTGGACATCGGACTCAATTCTTCACCACCAGTTTGCGCGGCACATTCGCCAGGCACTCGACGCCCGTCTCGGTGATCAGGATGGATTCGGTGATTTCCAGCCCCATCGTCTCAAGCCACAAGCCGGTCATGAAATGGAAGGTCATACCGGGCTTCAACTCGGTGCGGTCGCCTGGACGCAGGCTCATCGTGCGCTCGCCCCAGTCAGGCGGATAGGAAAGCCCGATCGGGTACCCGGTGCGGTTGTCCTTGACGATGCCGTACCGCTTCAACACCGCGAAGAAGGCGTTGGCGATGTCCTCGCATGTGTTGCCGGGCTTGGCGGCGGCAAGTCCCGCCTCCATGCCTTCCAGCGTCGCCTTTTCTGCATCGAGGAATTCCGGCGTCGGTTTACCAAGGAACACGGTCCGCGACAGCGGGCAGTGATAGCGGTTGTAGCAGCCGGCGATCTCGAAGAAGGTGCCCTCGCCCGATTTCATCGGCCGGTCGTCCCAGGTCAGATGCGGCGCCGATGCGTCGGCGCCTGACGGCAGCAGCGGCACGATCGCCGGATAGTCGCCGCCGATGCCGTCGACGCCGCGCGTGCCGGCATCGTAGATCTCGGCGACCAGGTCGCATTTGCGCATGCCGACCTCGATCTTATCGACGATGCGCTGGTGCATCGCTTCGACGATGCGGGCGGCCTTGCGCATGTAGTCGATTTCGGTCGGGCTCTTCACCGCGCGCTGCCAGTTGACGAGTGCCGTGGCGTCGACGAAGCGGGCATTGGGTAAGTGCTTCTGCAGCGCTGCGAAGGCAGCGGCCGAGAACCAGTAATTGTCCATCTCGACGCCGATGCTGAGCTTGCCCCAGCCGCGATCGGAGAGCACGCTGGACAGAAAATCCATCGGATGGCGCTCGGTCGACTGCACATAGTGGTCGGCATAGCCGATGATGTTGTCGTGCGCGAGATAGGCGGTGCGCTTGGCGCCGTTGGCGTCCTGGCCGCGCCCGTACCACACCGGCTCGCCCGACGGCGGCACGATGACAGCCTGGTGCACGTAGAACGACCAGCCGTCGTAGCCGGTCAGCCAGGCCATGTTGGACGGATCGCTGACGATCAATAGATCGACGCCCTTGGCCTCCATGACCTTCCGCGTTTTGGCGAGGCGCTCCGCATATTCGCCGCGCGAGAATTTCAAATTGGGCTGCATTGTTCTTGGTCCTCGTTTGTTGGGCCTTGCGGCCAGCATCAGCTTTCGAAAATCGTACCGGTCTTGGCTGCACGCGCACGGTCGCGGGCGAGCGTGGCGATCGCCGTGTCCTGCACGCCGGTGCCGGTCAGGTCGGCAATGGTGATGTCGCTGTCCGAGCGCCGGCCATGCCTTTCGCCGGCGATGATGTGGCCAAGCTCGGTGATTTCGGCATCGGACGCCATCACGCCCGCCGCGATAGCATGGTGCAGTTCGCCCAGCCGGCGCGTCTGTTTGGCGCTATCGGCGACGTAGAGATCGGCCATGCGCAGGATCGCCGGCGCGATCTCGTTCTTGTGCTCGGCATCCGAGCCCATGGCAGTGATATGCTGGCCGGCGGAAACGAAGCCGGCCTTGATCAGCGGCTCGGTCGACGGCGTCGTGGTGACGATGATGTCGGCATCGGCCGCAGCCTTTGCCGCGTCGGGCTCGGCGTGAACGGCGATGCCCAGTCTTTCGGACAATGCGTCGGCCGCGGCCTCGGCCTTGGCGGCATCCCTTGCCCAGACGCGAGCCTCGGTGATCGGCCGCACCAGCATCAGCGCTTCGAGCTGCAGTCCGGCCTGAACACCGGCGCCGAAGATCGCGGCAACGGAGGAACCCGGCCGCGACAGATGTTTGGCGGCGACCGCACCGGCGGCGGCCGTGCGGATGTCGGTGAGATAGCCATTGTCGAGCAGCAGCGCCTCGACCAATCCGGTTTTCGCCGACAGCAGCACCATCATGCCGTTGACGCTGGGCAGGCCGAGCTTGGGATTATCGAAAAAGCCAGGGCTGATCTTGATAGCAAAACCGTCGATACCCGGTACATAGGCGGTCTTGACGTCGACCTCGCCGCGATGCTCTGGAATGTCCAGCCGCAGGATCGGCGGCATCGCCACCGGCAAGGTAGCGAGCGCCCGAAACGCGTTCTCGACGCAGGCGATGGCATCAAGATCGAGCTTCACGATCTTGCGCAATTCAGCTTCGGTGAGGATCGTCATCCGGCTCATGCTGCGCTCTCCGCAATTGCTTCGCCGCAGATGATCTTGCGGTGCAGTGTCATATCGATGTTGCGGCCGGACAGCACGAGCACCGTCGGGCCGCTCGCCCTGACCTTGCCGGCAAGCACGGCTGCGATGCCGACCGCGCCGGCGCCTTCGACGATCTCGCGCTCCTGTTCATAGGCATGGCGGATGCCGGTGGCGATCTCGCCCTCGCTGAGCAGGATCACATCGTCGAGCAGGTCGCGGCACATGGAAAAGGTCAGCCGGTTGTCGAGGCCTATGCCGCCGCCGAGGGAATCGGCCAGTGTCGGCAGTTCCTCGACCAAAACCGGATGTCCGGCGTCGAGGCTCGCCTTCATCGCCGCACCGCGCGCCATTGAAACGCCCATCACCTTCGTCGCCGGGCTGACGCCCTTCACGGCAGCAGCTACGCCAGCCGCCAGCCCACCGCCGGAAAGCGGCACCAGCACCAAGGCGGCGTCCGGAACCTGTTCGATGATCTCCAGCCCGAGCGTGCCTTGCCCGGCGACAATGGCAGGATGGTCGAAGGGCGGCAGCATGATCAGCCCCTCTTCCGCGACCAGCCGTTCGACCTCCCGCTGCGCATCGTCCTGGCTGTTGCCGACGATGCGGATCTCGGCGCCGAGCCGACGGATCTCGTCCAGCTTGTTCTGCGGCACCAGCCGCGACATGCAGATCGTCGCGTCGATACCTTGCAGTCGAGCGGCATAAGCCAGCGCCCGGCCGTGGTTGCCGGTCGAGGCAGCGACGACGCCGCGCGCCTTCTCCTCTTCTGTCAGCGAAGCGATAGCGTTCGAGGCACCGCGCAGCTTGAAGGCGCCGGTGGTCTGCCGGTGTTCGAGCTTGAGATAAACAGGAGCGTCCAAGTGCTGGGAAAGACTCCGGGAAGTGACGGTCGGCGTACGCTCGACCTTGTCTGCGATGCGCTCGCGCGCGGCGTGGATATCGGAGAGGCTTATCCTGGACGTGGTCATGGCTTATCAATCAGTTCAGCGGCAGCGTCATCAGACGGCCGAATTCAGGGCGCGGCTCGTCGTCGTCGCAAAGCCGCAGGCAATTCCAGGCTGTCGCCTGGTTGCTGGTGACGACAGGACGGCCGATGGCTTCTTCCATGCCGACAACTGCCGCCGCGGACCGCAGTGCCGTGCAGGAGACAAACAGCGCGTCCGAGTGTTCGGCCATCGCCTCGCGAGCCAGATCGACCAAGGATTTCGGCGCAATCCGCGCCATCTCGCGATCATCCTCGAAGCCGAGGCAAGTGAAGCTAGCGATCTCGAAACCATGCTCGGTGAAATAGGCCGCCATCGGCCGGCTGGTCTCGACCGTATAGGGAGTGAGGATGCTGATCGTCCTGGCGCCCAGCGCCTTCAGGCCGCGCACCCCGGCCATCGGCGGCGTGACCACCGGCACGCCGGGCTTGGCGGCCTGCACCGCCGCCTCGATTTCGGCATCGCCGATCACGACGGAAGCTGAGGTGCAGGAATAGCAGATCGCATCGAGCGGCTCGTCGGGCAGGATCAGGGCCGCGGCCGCCGTCAGTGACTGCTGCATCTTGCGCAAATTGTCCGGCGTCGTCGGGTTGGCGTAGGGGATGCGCGCGACATAGACCCCGATGCGGTCGCTTGCCACCATGCGGTGAAAATCCGGTTCGCTCGTATGGTCGGTGGCAAGGATGATCAGGCCGACCCGCTTTTCCAGCGGACGCGCATCGAGCGCCGGCCGGGCCGGGCGCAGGCGGATTTCGGGTGCAGCGCTCATCGTTCGATCCGCCCATAACGGTGTTCCAGCCAGCGCAGCAGCACCACCGAGAACAGGCTGATGGCGAGGAAGAAGGCGCCGACCAAGGTGATCGGTTCGATATACCGATAATAGGTATTGGCGACGCTCTTGGCCTGGTTCATCAGTTCGAGCACGGTGATCGCCGACAGCAGCGGCGTCTCTTTGAACATGGCGATGAAATAATTGGCAAGCGCCGGGATCATCGGCGGGATCGCCTGCGGAATGATGATGTGCGTCCAGGTCTGGGTGGCGTTCAGATTGCAGGCCTTGGCCGCTTCCCACTGGCCGCGCGGAACATTATCGATGCCGGCGCGGTAGACCTCGGCCGTGTAAGTGCCGTAATGCAGCCCGAGACCGATGACGCCCGCGACAAGCGGCGGCAACAGGATGCCAAAATCCGGCAGCACGTAGAAGATGAAATAGAGCTGCACCAACAGCGGCGTGCCACGGATGAACTCGGCAAGGAAACCGACGGTGCGCGACAGAGCCCTGTTCGGCGACCGGCGCGCCAACGCGATGCCCAGCCCAACGATGGCCGCCAGCACCGAGCCGAGCAGCGTCGCCAGGATGGTGATCTTCACCCCCTCGATCAGCGTCGGCAGGATCTGCCGGACAAAATCCCAATCCCATTCCATTAGCAGGGACGATCCATCATACGCGCACCCCGTCGAGGCCACGCGCCATGCGGCGTTCCAGCGACCGCACGCCCCAGGAGATGAGCAGCGCCAGGACGAAATAGATGACGAGGATGGTGCTGAACGGCACCAGAGTATTGCCGGTCTGCGAGCGTACCACCTGCGCCTGGAAGGTCAGGTCGGCGAGCGAGATTAGCGAAACGACGGCGGTGGCCTTGAGCAATTCAATGGCGTTGTTGCCAAAGGTTGGCAGCATCACCAGAAGCGCCTGCGGCAGTATGATATGGCGCATGGCTTGCCAGCGGCCGAGATTGAGGGCGGTGCAGGCCTCATATTGTTCGCGGCCGATAGACTTGACGGCGCCACGCACCACTTCCGCCGCATAGGCGCCGACATTGAGGCCCAGCGCCAGCACGCCGGCCTGCAGCGGCGTCAGCGAAATGCCGGCAAAAGGCAGCACGAAATAAGCCCAGAACAGCTGCACGAAAATCGAGGTGCCGCGGAAGAACTCGATATACGCGGTGGCCAGCGCGCGTAGCACGAAAAACCGCGACAGCCGCCCCAGTCCGGCAAGAAAGGCCATGACCAAGGCCAGCACCGACCCCATCAGCGTCAGCTCGATGGTGACAAGCGCTCCTTGCAATATCAGGCCGAAATAGCCGGACCATTGGGTCATTGGGTCGAAAGTTTCCGCGTTGAATGTCTAGCGACACGTTGGTTCCAGCGTCCTTCTCCCCGTTCACGGGGAGAAGATGCCGGCAGGCAGATGAGGGGCAGCGCGAACCAACCGGAGTATGGCGCCGCCCCTCATCCGGCCCTTCGGGCCACCTTCTCCCCGTGAACGGGGAGAAGGAAGAACGCACCTACTTCGCCGAGCAGAGCTTGTCGCGGCTCGTCGACATTGCCGCCGCCGCCGAGAAGCCGTAAGGCTCGATGATCTTGGCGAACTCGCCGGACTTCTTCAGTTTCGCCAGCTCGACATCATAGGCGTCGCGCAGCGCTTCGTCGCCCTTCTTGAAGGCCGCGCCGTCGCAATAGACCGGCGCACCGACCACCGGCGCGATGACTTCGAGGTTCGGATCATTGGCTTTCTTGACCAGGTCGTTGATCGACAGCACGGGCAGCGAATAAGCATCGATGCGGCCGTCCTGCAGCATCTTCAGGCCGCTCTGGCCGTCCGGCACGACGATGACGCGCTCGCGCGGCACACCTGCGGTGAGCGCAAGCTTCTCTTCGGTGCCGCCACCCGGTGCGCCGATCGTGGCGCTCGCGTCCTTCGCGACGTCCTCGTAGCTCTTGAAACCCTTCGGGTTGCCCTTCTTCACCAGCATCGCCTCGGCGTCGCACAGCACCGGTTCCGAATAGGCGACCGCAGCACAACGTTCCGGCTTCATGAACAATCCGGCGGTGACGACGTCGAAACGGCCGGCCTGCAGGCCGGGAATCATCGCGCCATATTCCGAGATCGAGGCGACGATATCGTTGACGCCAAGGCGCTTGAAGATTTCACGGGCAACGTCAGGCGCCGCACCCGAAACCTTGCCGTCGGCAGCGACCGCCGTATAGGGCGGCTCGTTGGCGATGGCGACGCGGGCAAAGCCTTGCGCCTTGAGCTCTTCGAGCTTGCTGTCGTCGGCCGAGCCGGCCGTCGAGGCGGCCAGCACCGCCGTCAGCGTAATACCGGCGACGCCGGCCAAAATGGCAAATTTCTTCATTGTTCCCAACTCCTTGTTTGTCTGTCTTCTTGGCTTGTTTGAGGCGTCGCCGCCTCGCATGGCAGTCAGACCCGATGTCCGGCCGCAATGATCTTCTTCAGGAAACCTTGCGTGCGCTCCTGTTTGGGATGGCGGAAAATCTCGTCGGGCTTGCCCTCCTCGACTATTCTGCCGCGATCGAAAAACAGCACCCGGTCGGCGAAGTCATGGGCGAAACCCATCTCGTGGGTGACCAGCAGCATGGTCATGTCGGTCTCGGCGGCGAGCTTGCGCATGACGTTGAGCACCTCGTCGACGAGTTCCGGGTCGAGCGCCGAGGTGACCTCGTCGAACAGCATGATCTTCGGCGACAGCGCCAGCGCCCGCGCAATCGCGACGCGCTGCTTCTGGCCGCCTGAAAGCTGCGCCGGCATCGCCTTGGCCTTGTCGACCATGCCGACCATGTCGAGCAGTTCCATCGCCCGCTTTTCGGCGGCGGCCCGCGGCACGCCTTTGGTCAGCATCGGTGCCAGCGTCACATTGTCGATGGCGCATTTGTGCGGAAACAGATTGAACAGTTGGAAGACCATGCCGATCTTCTGGCGCATCTTTGCCAAATGTCGTTCATCGGCCGTCAGCAGCCGGCCGTTACGCTCCATGTGGTACAACTGTTCGCCGTCGACTTGGATGTGGCCGCTGTCGATACGCTCTAGCGTCATCAGGATACGCAGGATCGTCGTCTTGCCCGAACCAGACGGGCCGATTAGTGCCAGCTTCTCGCCGGGCATGACTTGCATCGAGAGGCCGTCCAGCACCTTGAAGGTGCCGAAGCTTTTCGAAATACCGTCGATCTTGATGATGGGCGCCGACAATGAATTTCCCGTGCTGGAGAAGCTATGCCTTTAACGATGCGGATCGCGGCAAATCATGTCAATCAAGAAAATAATATCATGACAATATTTCGGATTCCGCACAATTTCCCGCCATTTGTCGCCTAGATCGCAAGCAGGAGATGCTCGGGATCGCCGAGCAGAAGCTTGGTGACAACGCCGAGACCGGCACGCAGTTCCCCCTCCGTGGTCGAGCCCAGCGAAATCCGTACGGCTGGATGCCAAGGCATCTGCGAAATGCGAAACGACGTGCCGGGCGCGATCGCCACGCCCTGCAGGCGGGCCTGGGAAACAAAGCTTTCCTCACCGCGGTCATCGGGCAGTTGCAGCCAGACATGCAGCCCGTCGCGATGAGCGCGATAGTCCACTCCGGCAAGCACCTCGGCGGCTATGTCCAGACGCCGCCGCAAAGCCAGGCGCTGCCATCGCACGAGTTCCATCGCGGTGCCGTCGGTCACCCATTTGGTGGCGATCTCGGCCACCAACGGCGTCGCCATCCAGTTCGAGACGAGATGGCGGTTGGCGACCGCGGCGACATAACGATCGGGCGCCGCGAGATAGCCGATGCGCAGGCCCGGCACCACGATCTTGGTGAAGGAGGTGACGTAGAGCGTGCGCTCGGGCGCGAAGGCGGCTACCGGCGGCGGCCGGTCCTCGACCAACGGGCCGAGGACGTCGTTTTCGATAATGGCGATGTCATGCCTGCGCGCAACGGCGGCAATCTGTTCGCGCCGGCCGGCATCCATCAGGGTGGCCGTAGGGTTGATCACCGACGGCTGCACGAACACGGCGCGGATGTCCGACAGCCGGCAGGCCTCGTCCAGCGCTTCCGGGATCAGCCCATTGTCGTCGATCGGCAAACCCTCAAGGTTGAAGCCGAGATAACGCGCCAGCGGGATCAGCGTGTGGTGACCGATCGCCTCGGTAGCGACGGTCGAGCCGGGCGGCGCCACGCTCATCAGCGCCACTGTCATCCCTGCGGTGGCACCGTTGGTCAGGCTGATGTTCTGCGGCGACGCGTCGAGGCCACAGAGGCGTAGCCACTCGACACCCACCGCGCGGTGGCGCGGGAACACCATGTTCGGCCTGAACGACAGTGCCGAGCTCGACGGCAGGTTTTCGGCGAGCCAGCCCAGCGCCTGCCTCAGCCGCTCCAGATGCATCGGTTCGCAGACCGGCTTCAGGATGGAGAGATCGATGACCTCGCCCAGCCGCTCCGGCAGATAGGGGGGCTCCGGCTCGCGGCGCTGTGTCTGCACGAAGCTGCCGCGGCCGACCTCGCCGGACACCAGCCCGCGGCGGATCAGCTCCTCATAGGCGCGGCTGACCGTCTGCACGGAAAGTTGCAGATCGTCAGCCAACTGCCGGTGCGTAGGCAACCGAGCGCCATTGGCCAGGCGCCCGTCATGGATGGCGCGCGCGAACTGGTCGGCGAGCGATTGATAGGCCGGCCGCCGGATAAGAGCGGGATCTGGTCGCCAAAATGTCATGACTTATTAGAGATCGAAATCAGTGCAATTGACAATCGAAATAATGCGCCGTCATGGTGTCCGGCACTGGAAGTGGGCGATCATGGCTGCAGCGAAACTCGATCCGATCGATCTGAAAATCCTCGACGCCATCCAGCGCGACGGGCGCATCACCAAGCTGGCGCTGGCCGAGAAAGTCGGCCTGTCGCCGACGCCGTGCTGGATGCGGCTGCGCAAGCTGGAAAAGGCCGGCATCGTCTGCGGCTATCATGCCAGGATCGCCATGCGCGCCATCGCGCCGGTCGCCACCGTGCTGATGGAGGTGACGCTTGCCAACCACCGCCAGGCCGATTTCGACCGTTTCGAGCGTGTCATCCGCAACATTCCCGAGATCGTCGCGTGCTGGTCTGTCGGCGGCGGCGTCGATTACCTGCTGAAAGTCATGGCGCGCGACATCGACGCCTATCAGCGGCTGGTCGACACTCTGCTCGAACGCGAGATCGGCATCGACCGCTATTTCACCTATATCGTCACCAAGACGGTGAAGGAGGAGAGTGTGCTGCCGGTGGCGGACCTGTTGCCGGCATCTTCCTGATACCGGAGAGATCGTCTGGCTGGGCAGGGCAATAGAGACAATCTCTCTACGTGCAGGCACGCAAACAGCCTCTCTGTTTGCGCGGCAGAGATAGTCTTGCGGCATCACCCGAACCGGGAGCCCGATGATGTCCGCACATTTTGCCCGCTCGCACCGCCATGAAGCACTTGATCGCCTCGCCGACCGGCGGCTGCTGCGCGAACTCGCCTATGTCGCTGGCCACTGGACGGCGAGCGAGACCGCGGAGAGTTTCGAGGTGACCGATCCGGCCACCGAATCCACCGTTGCTTTCGTTGCCGCGCTCGATGCCCGGCAGACCACATTGGCGATCGATGCGGCATCGCGCGCCTTTCCTGCCTGGCGCGCATTGCTGCCGCAGGAACGGTCGAAAATCTTGCGAAAATGGTTCGATCTGATCGTCGCCGCCAAAAATGACCTGGCCCTGCTGATGACGCTAGAACAAGGCAAGCCGCTGAAGGAATCGCGCGGCGAGATCGACTATGCCGCCTCTTTTGTCGAATGGTATGCCGAGGAGGCCAAACGTCTCAACGCCGAAAGCGTCACCAGCCATCTGCCTGATACCGAGATGATGGTGCGGCGCGAGCCGCTTGGTGTCGTCGGCGTCGTCACGCCGTGGAATTTTCCCGCGGCCATGCTGACCCGCAAGGCGGCCGCCGCCCTTGCCGCCGGCTGCACCATCGTCGCGCATCCTTCCTCGGAAACGCCGCTGTCTGCACTGGCGTTGGCCGAGCTTGGCGAACGTGCCGGCCTGCCGGCTGGCGTGTTCAACGTCCTCACCGGCAGGGCTTCGATCATCGTCGGGCGGATGTGCGAAGACCCGCGCGTTCGCGCCATGAGCTTCACCGGCTCGACCGAGATCGGCAGGTTGATCGCCGCGCAAAGTGCGCCGACGATGAAGCGTCTTGCGATGGAGCTTGGCGGTCATGCGCCTCTGATCGTCTTCGCCGACGCCGATCTCGACAAGGCTGTGACCATCGCCGTCGACGCTAAATTCGCGACCTCCGGCCAGGACTGCCTCGCCGCCAACCGCATCTATGTCCAGCGTCCGATATACGATCGGTTCTGCGCTGCTTTCGCTAAACGCGTCGAGGCATTGCGGGCCGGCAATGGCCTCGCTGACGACACCGAAATCGGACCCTTGATGCACGAACGCGCCGTCAAAAAGGTCGAGGAGCAGGTGGCCGATGCGCTCGCCAAAGGCGCGCGTTGCCTGACCGGCGGCAAGCGCCATCCTGCCGGGCCGCTGTTCTACCAGCCGACCCTGCTCGCCGACGTTGGAGACGACGCTTTGATCATGCGCGAGGAGACCTTCGGTCCGGTTGCGGCAGTGACGCCTTTCGACAGCGAAGAGGAAGTCGTCGCCCGCGCCAATGCGACCGAGTACGGCCTGGTGGCCTATGTCGTGACTGAGAATGGCGGTAGGCAATTGCGCATCGGCCGCGCGCTCGACTATGGCATGGTCGCCATCAACCGCGTCAAGATCACCGGCGCGCCGGTCCCGTTCGGCGGCGTCAAGCAGTCCGGCATCGGTCGCGAGGGCTCGCGTCACGGGCTCGAAGCCTTTACCGATCTCAAATATCTCTGCCTGGACGTGGCCTAGAACCGCGCCCGACACTTTTCCTTAGGAGTAAAAAGATGCTCGACCAGTCAAACGAACTCGCCGCCTGGGATCGCGATCACTTCTTCCATCCCTCGACCCATATGGGAACGCACGCGCGTGGCGAGAGCCCGACGCGGGTGATCGCCGGTGGCGAAGGCGTCACCATCTGGGACAATAACGGTCGCAAGAGCATCGATGCCTTCGCCGGGCTCTACTGCGTCAATGTCGGCTATGGCCGCCAGAAGATAGCCGACGCCATCGCCGCGCAGGCCAAGAACCTCGCCTATTACCACGCCTATGTCGGGCACGGCACCGAGGCATCGATCACGCTTTCCAAGATGATCATCGACCGCGCGCCGCAAGGCATGTCGAGGGTCTATTTCGGCCTCTCCGGTTCCGATGCCAACGAAACCAACATTAAGCTGATCTGGTACTACAACAATGTGCTCGGCCGGCCCGAGAAGAAGAAGATCATCTCGCGCTGGCGCGGTTATCACGGCTCCGGCATCATGACCGGATCGCTGACCGGCCTCGACCTGTTCCACAACGCCTTCGATCTGCCGCGTGCGCCGGTCCTGCACACCGAGGCGCCCTACTATTTCCGCCGCGCCGACCGCTCGCTGAGCGAGGAGCAGTTTTCGCAATACTGTGCCGACAAGCTCGAGGAGATGATTCTCGCCGAAGGGCCGGAGACGGTCGCCGCGTTCATCGGTGAGCCTATCCTCGGCACCGGCGGCATCGTGCCGCCGCCGGCCGGCTACTGGGAGAAGATCCAGGCGGTGCTGAAGAAGTACGACGTGCTTCTGGTTGCCGACGAGGTCGTCACCGGCTTCGGCCGGCTGGGCACCATGTTCGGCTCCGACCACTACGGCATCAAGCCCGACCTGATCACCATCGCCAAGGGCCTGACCTCGGCCTATGCGCCGCTCTCCGGCGTCATAGTCTCAGACAAGGTCTGGCAGGTGCTCGTCCAAGGCTCCGACAAGCTCGGCTCGCTCGGCCATGGCTGGACCTATTCGGCGCACCCGATCTGCGTCGCCGCCGGCGTCGCCAACCTGGAACTGATCGACGAGATGGACCTGGTGCGGAACGCCGGCGAGACCGGCGCCTATCTCCGCGCCGAGCTGACGAAAGCCGTCGGCGGCCACAAAAACGTCGGCGAGGTGCGCGGCGACGGCATGCTGGCGGCGATCGAGTTCGTCGCCGACAAGAACGATCGCGTATTCTTCGACGCCACGCAAAAGATCGGGCCGCAGGTCGCAACCGCTCTTGCGGCAAGCGGCGTCATCGGCCGGGCCATGCCGCAGGGCGACATTCTCGGTTTCGCGCCGCCGCTCTGCCTGACGCGGCAAGAGGCCGATATCGTCGTGTCGAAGACGGCCGACGCGGTGAAGAGCGTGTTTGCAAACATCTGAAGAGTCGACATGAATGCCATGACCAAAACCCTCCCCGCCACCATGGCCGCCGTGCAACTGATCGAGCACGGCGGACCGGAAAAGCTCGTCTACCGCACCGACGTCAAAGTACCCTCGCCCGTCCCGGGCGAGGTGCTGGTCAAGGTCACCGCTTGCGGCATGAACAACACCGACGTCTGGGTGCGCCAGGGCGCCTATGGAACGGAGGAGGATGCCGCCGCTGTGTCGACCTGGCGTCGTCAGGGCAATACGCTGAGCTTCCCGCGCATCCAGGGCACCGACACGGTCGGCAACATCATTGCCGTCGGCGACGGCGTGTCGCCGGCCCGCATCGGCGAGCGGGTGATGGTCGATTTCTCCATCTACAATCGCGACGACGATTCACTCGCCGACATCGACTATATGGGCCACGGTCGAGACGGCGGCTATGCCGAATACCAGGCAGTACCGTCCGAAAACGCCCATGTCGTCGACACCGATCTGAGCGACGTCGAGCTTGCCACTTTCTGCTGCGCCTATCTCACCGGCGAGCAGATGCTGGAACGCGCCGCATTGAAAGCCGGCGAGCGTGTGCTGGTCACCGGCGCCTCGGGCGGCGTCGGCTCCGGCATCGTGCAGTTGGCGCGGGCACGCGGCGCCATTCCCTATGCGGTTGCCGGCAAGGGCAAGGAACAGGCCGTGCGTGACATCGGCGCCGAGGCGGTGATCACCCGTGGCGTGGCCGACCTGCCGGCAGCCGTGAACGAGGCGACCGGCGGGCGGCCAATCGATGTGGTCGCCGACCTGGTCGGCGGCACCATCTTCAATGACCTCTTGCGCATCTTGAGGCCCGAAGGCCGCTACACCACGGCCGGCGCGATCGCCGGCCCGGTCGTCCAGCTCGACCTGCGCACCATGTACCTGAAACAGCTCCAACTGCATGGCTCGAGCCAAGGCACGCGGGCGGATTTCCGCCGCATCGTGCGTTACATCGAGGACAAGAAAATCCGGCCGCTGGTCGGCGGCGTCTACCGGCTCTCCGATTTCCATCGCGCCCAGGCCGATTTCATCGCCAAGGATTTCGTTGGCAAGCTGGTCGTCGTGCCGGATGCGGTCGCCAAAATAGCGCGTCGACCAAAAACGCCTATGACAGGCTCGGGCCGTTCGCGGACGCGGTGAGGTCGAGCGCCACATCCAAGCAGCGTTTTCGTGATGGCTTTGTTTATCTGAATGAGCAAAACCCATTCTGATTTGGCTGCACGCCGGCAACAAGGATTCCTGACCCTCTCCTGCGACGTTATAAGGTTTTCGCGATTTTCTTATAACTCCCCGCTTGCGTCCCTTGAGGTCATGCCGCTATAAGAGAACCGCATTTTTCTTATAACCGGAGCCGCCTGACATGAAGACGGTCGACCTCGTTTACCGCACGATGTATGCGGAACTCGTCCAGCGATCCTTGGACGCAGCCTTCGAAACGGATTTCCCTACGACGGGCAATCTCGTCAAGGTGCCCGTCAAGGGCAACGTATACTGGTATTTCGAGGAAACGCAGCCGACGAAGACGCGACGGTATGTCGGGCCTGACAGCGATCCCGAGATTGCAAAACGCGTCGAATCCTTCCGTCAGATCAAGGACGACCTCCGCGCCCGCAGGAAGCTGGTATCCACGCTCGTGCGCGAGGCAGGGCTGACAGAACCCGAAAGGTTCACCGGGGATGTCGTCGAGGCGCTGGGGAAGGCTGGCATCTTCCGCTTGCGCGGCGTCCTGGTCGGCACAGTCGCCTTTCAGTCCTACGCGGGCTATCTGGGCGTGAAGCTGCCCGGTGCAGCGTTGCAGACGGGCGATGCAGACTTCGCCCTATTCCATTCCGTGTCGGCCGCGGTCGAGGACAGCCTGCCGCCCATCCTCGAAATCTTGAGGGAGATCGACCCAACCTTCAGGGAAATCCCTCACAGATCAGATCCCGAACACGCGACGCAATTCGAGAACGCAGTCCGATACAAGGTCGAGTTCCTTACACCGAACACGGGCAGCGATGACTACGCCGATCATGCAACCTCGATGCCGTCTTTGGGCGGTGCATCCGCGCAGCCTCTTCGGTTTCTCGATTTCCTGATCCACGAACCAATCAGAACTGTGCTGCTGCATCGATCGGGAGTGCCTGTCGTGGTACCGTCGCCCGGACGATATGCGGTTCACAAGCTGATCGTTGCCTCGCGCCGACAGAACAACGCAAACGGCGTGGGCAAGCGGGAAAAGGATGTCCACCAGGCAGCACTTCTGGTCGAGGCACTGGAAGCTACCCGTCGCCAGGACGATCTCGCCATCGCGTTTTCGGAAGCGTGGGACAGGGGGAAACATTGGCGTGAAGCGATACAAAAAGGACTTGGCTTGATTCCCCAGAAACAGCGTGGCGACGTCGAGGCGACGATCGTCAACGCACTTTCAGGAATCGGCGAGGAACTGGAAGGATTCAGCGGCTCATCTGCGAAAACAAAGCACGGAGACTAAACGGCAGCAACGGGTGTGGAGGGTAACCTTCTGCCAGCCGTCGCCGAGGCGTTTTTGTTTTCAGGTTTCAAAATCGACTTTGCCTATTCAGCTCTGGGATCGGACCTGCTTGGCGGCAGCCTCGAGCGACCGTTCAAACGCGTCGATCACCTGGTCGACCTGCGGCTCCGTGATGATCAGCGGCGGGCAGAAGGCCAGCGCGTCGCCCATATTGCGCGAGATGACGCCGTTCTGCTGCATAAAACCGTTGACGAGCCCGCCCAGCGCGCCGGCCGTCTCCCACGGCGTCTTGTTCGCCTTGTCGCTGACCAGCTCGACCGCCGCGATCAGGCCGACGCCGCGCACCTCGCCGACAAGCGGGTGCGAAGCGAGCGTGCGCAGCCGCTTCTGCATATGCGCGCCGACCGCACGCGCATTGCCGACAAGGTCGCGCTCCTCGATCAGCTTCAGGTTCTCGAGCGCGACCGCTGCCGCAACGGGATGGCCGCCGCCGGTGAAACCGTGGCCGAAGGTGCCGATACGGTTGCTTTCGTCGGCGATCGGCTCGAATACCTTGTCATTGATCAGCAGGGCCGAGATCGGCAGGTAGGACGAAGAGATCTGTTTCGATAACACCATGATGTCGGGCCTGATGCCGAAGGTCTGCGAGCCGAACATCTCACCTGTTCGGCCAAAGCCGCAGATCACCTCGTCGGCGATGAGCAGGATGTCGTATCTCGATAGCACCGCCTTTATCTTCTCCCAGTAGCCGGCCGGCGGAACGATGACGCCGCCGGCGCCCATGATCGGTTCGCCGAAAAAGGCGGCGATGGTTTCCGGTCCTTCGGCGAGGATCAGCTTTTCCAGCTCGTCGGCAAGCCGCGTCGAAAACAGCTCTTCGCTTTCACCCGGCAGCGCCTCGCGCCAATGGTGCGGCGTCGAGGTGTGCAGCACATTGGCGATCGGCAGGTCAAAGGAAGTGTGGTTGTTGGGCAGTCCGGTCAGGCTCGCCGAGGCGATGGTGACGCCGTGATAGCCCTTCTTGCGGCTGATGATCTTCTTGCGCGCCGGCTGGCCGAGCGCATTCGACCGGTACCAGATCATCTTCATGGCCGTATCGTTGGCCTCGGAGCCGGAATTGGTGAAATACGCCTTGCTCATCGGCACCGGCGCCATCTGCACCAGTCTCTCGGCGAGATCGATCAGCGGCGAATGCGATTTGGAGCCGAAATCATGATAGTAGGGCAGCTTCGACATTTGCCGTACTGCCGCATCGACCAGCCGCTTTTCCGAAAAACCGACCGCGACGCTCCAAAGCCCGGCCATCGCCTCGATATAACGGTTGCCGGCGAGGTCCTCGACATAGATGCCGTCGCCCTTCTCGATAATGAGCGGCCCCGATTCCTGATGCTTGCGCGCATTCGTATAGCCATGCATGTGAAAGCTTATGTCGCGGGCTTCGGGAGAATTCGGTCGTGCGTCCATGATGGCTCCTGTGCTGCACGCGGAAACAGTCCCGCCGCCGGTCCGCCTCGGCAGGTCCCCGTGCATTATGCCGTTTGATGCATCTTTCTCGAACGGTATAGTGTCAAGCGCTTTCGACAGGGCCAGCGGATGGATGGACGCATGCAGAACTTCGGCTTGACCTGACCGTGGACCATGTTGACTGCATTGTCGCCGGCGCCGGCGTTGTTGGCCTGGCGATCGCGCGAGAGATGGCGCAGCGCGGCATCGATACGCTGGTCCTGGAAGCCGAGAACGCTATCGGCACCGGGACAAGCTCGCGCAATTCCGAGGTCATCCATGCCGGCCTCCACTATCCGGTTGGATCGCTGAAAGCCCGGTTCTGCGTGGCCGGCCGGGAAAGACTCTATCGCTATTGCGAGGAGCGGGCGGTCCCACACACGCGCTGCGGCAAGCTCATCGTTGCCACAAGTGCCGAACAGGAGCCGGTGCTCGCCTCAATCCGGGCCAATGCACGCGCTTGCGGCGCCGGCGACCTGTTGCGCTTGACCGAAGCCGAGGCGCATACGCTGGAGCCCAGCCTTAAGTGCACGGCGGCGCTGCTGTCGCCCGCCACCGGCATCATCGACAGCCATGCCCTGATGCTCGCCCTGTTGGGCGACGCCGAGGAGCACGGGGCGGCACTTAGTCTCAACACGCGCATCGCCTCCGGCCGCATCGAAGCAGGCCGCGTCGTGCTCGAGACGGTGGACGCTGCCGGCGGCGAGCGCTTCGAGATCGCCACTCCGCGTTTCGTCAATGCCGCCGGGCTTGGCGCCGCAGCACTTGCCGGTTCGCTTGAAGGGCTCAATCAGCAATTCGTGCCAAAGCTCCATTATGCCAAGGGCAATTATTTTTCGGTGGCCGGCCGGGCGCCGTTCTCGCGATTGGTCTATCCGGTGCCCGAACCCGGCGGGCTCGGTGTTCATCTGACACTCGACCTTGATGGCGTCGCCCGCTTCGGGCCGGACGTCGAATGGACCGATCAACTCGACTACCGCGTCGACCCGGCTCGTGGCGAGCGCTTCTACAGCGAGATCCGCAAATACTGGCCGGACCTGGCCGATGGCAGCCTGCAACCCGCTTACAGCGGCATCCGGCCAAAACTGTCCGGTCCCGGTGCGGCCAACGCCGACTTCGTCGTCCAGGACGTGGCGGTGCACGGCGTGGATAGCCTGGTCAACCTGTTCGGCATCGAAAGCCCGGGCCTGACCTCCTGCCTGACAATTGCCGACCATGTCGCGCAGTGCCTCGCGCCGAAGTTGTAGCGTGCGGCGCCCCGCGCCGCGATCTGCACTGTATCAAGGCGCATTGCGTGAATTTTCAGACGCAAGTCGCCTATGAGGCACATCGCGCACTTGCAGCCCGCTCCGCGCTCTGATTCCCTTCGTGCTGGGCTGTCCTGATTCGCACTGCCCGGTTCAAAGTTTTCGCAGTGCGCCCGGGACAAGCTTCCAGCGACCACTCGGCGTATCCAGGGAGAACGGCAATGAACACCGCGACGAGGCCGGTAATCTCGGAGATGAGGCCCAAGATCACCGTCGTCGGGGTCGGCGGCGGCGGCGGCAACGCCGTCAACAACATGATCGCCGAAGGCCTGCAGGGCGCGGAATTCATCGTCGCCAACACCGATGCCCAGGCCCTTGCCATGTCGAAGGCAACGAGGCTGATCCAGTTGGGCGCTCATATCACCGAAGGTCTCGGCGCCGGGTCCCTGCCCGAGGTCGGCCGTGCCGCGGCCGTGGAATCCATCGACGAGATCATGGATCACCTTGCTGGAACGCACATGTGCTTCGTGACCGCCGGCATGGGAGGCGGAACCGGCACCGGTGCCGCGCCTGTTATAGCGCAGGCAGCGCGGGCAGCCGGAATACTGACCGTTGCCGTCGTCACCAAGCCATTCGTCTTCGAAGGCAGGCGCCGCATGTACGCTGCCGATGAGGGCATCGAGCGCCTGCGCGAAAGCGCCGATACCGTCATCGTCATTCCCAACCAGAACCTGTTCAGGATCGCCGACGCCAGAACCACGTTCGCCGACGCCTTCGCCATGGCCGACCGGGTCCTCTATGCGGGTGTCGGCTGCATCACCGATCTGATCGTCAAGGAAGGCCTGATCAATCTCGACTTCGCCGATGTGAAGTCGGTGATGCGCGACATGGGCCGCGCCATGATGGGAACCGGCGAAGCCGCCGGAGAAGGCCGCGCCAAGAAGGCAGCGGAAGCGGCAATCGCCAACCCGCTGCTCGACGAAGCTTCGATGATGGGCGCCAAGGGCGTCCTTGTCTCGATATCGGGCGGCATGGACATGACGCTGTTCGAGGTCGACGAAGCCGCTACCCGCATCCGCGAGGAGGTCGACAACGATGCCGACATCATCGTCGGCGCCATCTTCGACAAGGCACTCGCCGGAAAATTCAGGGTGTCGGTCGTGGCGACCGGCTTGCGGCGTGGCCTGGAGATTCCACTGCTTGCCGAACCGGAAGTCCGCATGAACTGAACGCGTATCGCTGCAACTCGCTCAGCCGACCGCCAGCCTCGCGTCACCAGGGCCGCGCGCCGTCGATGACTTCCATGGCGCGTAGAGCAAAACAGCCGGCCAGCGGTGCCACATCCGCCGCATCGGCCGCAACCGCGCTGCCGGCCAGCACGCGGTCGGCGATGCCGACGAAGATCACGGCAAAGCGGAACATGGCAAACACCAGATGGAACCGCTGCAGCGGCGCCGTCGGCACGGCGTGGGCGAAGTAATGATCGAGGAATTCGCGCTGTGTCGGAATCCCGAGCGCTGCCTGATCAAGGCCGAGGATGCCGCCATATTCGTCCGATGAGGAATGCCAGGGCATCGAGCAGAAGCCGAGATCAGCAAGCGGATGGCCGAGGGTCGATAACTCCCAGTCGAGTATGCCGATCACCTCGGGCCGCTCGGGATGGAAGATGAGATTGCCGAGACGGAAATCGCCATGCGCGATCGAAACGTGGCCGTCATCTGGCGGAAGATGTCGCGGCAGCCATTCGGCGACGGCTTCGAGCGCGGCAATGCGCTCGCTCGGCGATTCCCGCAACTGTCTGGTCCAGCGCGCGATCTGTCGCTCAAAATAGTTCCCGGGACGGCCATAGTCGCCGAGCCCAACCTCTTCCGGCCGGACTGCGTGCAGCTTTGCCAGCGCCTCGGCCATGCCGAAATAGATGCCGCGCCGCTCGTCCGGCGCCAGTCCCGGCAACGAGCCATCGTGGAACACCCGGCCGTCGAGCCGCTGCATCAGATAGAACGGCGTGCCGAGCGGCTCGTCGCCGTCGTGATAGAGCACCGGCCGCGGCACCGGCACCTTTGTCGACGCTAGCGCCTCGATCACCCGGTACTCGCGATCGACCGCATGAGCGCCGCGCAGGATCGGTCCCGGAGGTTTCTTGCGCAGCACCATGCGGCGGCCGCCATAGTCGACGAAATAGGTCGGGTTGGATTGGCCGCCGACGATCCGCTCAAGCGACATTTGGCCATCGCCAAAATGCGCTCTCAGAAAATCCTCCAGGCGTACTGGATCGAAATCCATCCTCATTGCCAGCTCAGCGGTTCCCGCCGCGACCTGTTTCGTCTTGTCTGCCGGCTTCGACATGCCAGCGCCAGAAGCCCGCACCTTCCTCGTTGAGAAAGCGGTTGAGCACCATCTTGTGGACCTCGTCGGCGCCGTCGACCAGGCGAGCCTGGCGGGCGTAGCGGTAGATCCATTCGAGTACAGTGTCTTTCGAATAGCCGCGGGCGCCGTTGATCTGGATCGCCACGTCGGCGGCTTCATGCAGCACATTGGCGACCTGGATCTTGGCCATGGAGACCTCCTTGCGGGCAAAGCCGCCGCGATCGAGCTCCCAGGCCGCCTTCATCACCAGCAGCCGCCCGATCTCGATGCGCATGGCAAGGTCGCCGAGCATCAGCTGGATACTCTCATGGTCGGCCAAAAGCTGCCCGAAACCGCTACGCTCGGCGGCATAGGCGCGCGCGATCTCGATGCAGCGCTTGGCAAGCCCGAGCCAACGCATGCAATGGGTGAGCCGCGCCGGACCGAGCCGGACCTGGGTAACCATGAGGCCGCTGCCTTCGCCGGCAAGCACGTCCTCGACCGGGACTTCCAGGCCGTCGAACTCCAGCTCGCAATGGCCGCCATGTTCTTCCGGTCCCATGATCTCGATGCGCCGCACGATCCGCCAGCCCGGCTGGTCCTTGTGGAACAGCAAGGCCGAAAGGCCGTGACGCGGATCGTCCGAAGTGCGCGCAATGAGAATGAAGTGGCTCGCCTCTTGCGCGCCGGTGATGAACCATTTGCGGCCTTTGACGACATATCTGTCGCCGCGCCGTTCGGCTCTGGTCATGATCATCGACGGATCGGAGCCGCCGCCCGGATGCGGTTCCGTCATTGCGAAAGCCGAACGCACCTTGCCCTCGACGATCGGCTTCAGCCATCTTTGCTTCTGCTCCGGCGTTCCCAACCGTTCCAGCACCATCATGTTGCCATCGTCGGGGGCCGCGGAATTGAACACGACCGGACCGAAGATCGAGCGGTTCATCTCTTCATAGCAGACGGCCATATCCACCTTGGAAAGGCCGGCCCCGCCGGTCTCGGGTTTCAGCTGCAGGCACCACAGGCCGGCTGCTTTCGCCTTGCGCCGCAGCGTTTCAAGCAGCGGCAGCGCAATATTGCCATGGCCGTCATAGCAAGCCTTGTCAGCCTCGAGCGGCAGGATTTCGCGCTCGACGAAATCGGCGATCCGGCTGCGGAAGGCCTCGGTTCGGACGGAAATGTCGAAATTCATGGCGCTCACAAGGATGAAACGAGATGCCGCCATCGGCTCCGATGGTCGCGCCGGTAGTGTAACTGCCGTCGTTGAATGGGAGCAACAGCAGTTCGCCGGCCGTTCCTTGCGCACGTCAAAGCGCCGGTTCGATATGGATCGATGCCGGCGTGCTGCCGATGGCGGTCGAATTCCAGGATCAAAGAGTACTCAGGTTTCGTATGGCTAACGTCCGCGACAATGCTCAGGTCAATTCGAGGACAGCGCAGCCATAGCCGTCCAGCGTCAACACTCCGGAGACAGGTCCTTCGCTATCGAGCAGGTTGCTGCCGAAGGGAACGCCGGTTACCGCAACGGGCGTGTCTTTGATGTTTTGCACGAACAGCAGCCGGCGTTCGTCATTCTCGCGCATCGTGACCTCGACGCCGTCCGGCAGATCCGGAACCAGAGGCTCCACATTCGCATCCACGAAAGTGCGCGCAGCCAGTTGAGCTGTCAGCTCCGGGGTTAGATAAGTGCCGACATAGAGCACACGGCCCTTGCCGACGGCGCGGGAGGTAATTGCAGGCGTTCCTGCCGCGTAGCGGTTCGACCAAACCCCTACAATTTCGACTTCCGGTTCGACTGCGAGGTTCTCATAGAAATAACCGGCATCGAACTCGTGGTTTCCGACGGTGAAACGACGGATACGGCGGCTGGATTCGGCCGGTCTGTCGGGAGGAACGACGAGCCCGCCGGAGCGCGACATGGTATTGAACAGGCCATTGGCCCCAGGTGCCGCCAGCCGCCCGAAATCCTCGACGCGAACGCCGGTCAGCTTCGACAGCGACTGGCCCGGCGCTGTCTCGCGGATGACGTGGTTGTTTTCGTCGCGGGTTCCCGTGCGCGCGCCGATGATGACGGTACCGCCATTTTCGGCAAAGACTTGCAGCCGCTCGGTCCAGCTGTCCTTCCAGATCACCCAATGCGGCACGTAGAACACCTTGAGCTTCGACAGATCGTCTTCCGGGTGGATGAAGCCGCAGGCGATGCCGCGGTCATAGCAATACTGATGCAGCAAGGTTGCATCATCCTGCGGACTTGGCAGGCCGATGGGGAAGGTCTTGTGGGCTTCCTGATTGTCGAAGTCCGAGCCGGCGATGCCGACATCCATCCGCACATGGGTGCCCAGGATCTTGTCTTTAAGCGCCGTCATCTCGGTGGCGAACTGCCTGGCTTCGTCATAGCGGCGGCGAGCGACATCATCATGGTCTATGATGCCCATCCAGTATATCTCGGCGCCGAAATGTGCGGGACGCCAGCGGAAGAACATGATCCCATCGGCGCCACGCGCAACCGACGACATCGCCATGCGTCGCATTTCGCCCGGCTCCGGCGTCAGCGTGCAGAAGCCCGGCTGGGCGCCAAAACCCGACTGTTGTTCCGGCACTATGTAGTTGCCGGAAAATCCCCTGCAGATGTCGAGATGCAGCGCCTGGATCTTGGCGTGATTGCCGAGGCGAAAGAACTCGTCATAGAGGAACGGATAGATGTCGTAGCCGACGAAATCGAGATCGGTGGAGAATTGGCCGCGAAAGTCGATGTCACGCAATCCGCCGAGATTGTGGAAGATGAACCAACTGGCATTCGCTTTTCTCAGGATCTCGACCTGGTCGTGCTGGAACCGTGCTGTCGAAAAGGCGAGAAAACGGTGGTAGTCCTGGAGGTGACCGGGACCGGGAAAGGACGGGGAAAAATCCAGCGGGAAGACAATTTCGCGGAAATCGCCGTAAGCCGTCGCCCAGAAATCGCCACCCCAGGCGAAGTTCAGCCTGTCTATCGTCTGGTAGGTTTCCTGGAGATAAGCCTGGAATTCCTTCAATGCCGACGGCGAATAGGATTCCGGCATGCTGGTGTTGAGTTCGTTGTCGGTCTGCCAGCCTATGACATTTGCATTGTCGCGGTAGTGGTCCGCCATCGCCCTGGTAATCTTGCGGCTATAGTCGCGAAACACCGGGCTGCTGGTGTCGGCATACTGGCGCGAGCCGTGGCCCATCGACCGGCCATTTCCATCAAGCCGCAGGATTTCCGGATGCTTTGCGGTCAGCCAGCGCGGCGGGGTGGCGGTCGGCGTGCACAGGATCGTGTTGACGCCGTGACGCGCGAGGCCCTCGATTGCCCGGTCGAACAGGTCGAAATCGAAGATGCCTTCACGCGGTTCGAAAATGTGCCAGGCGAATTCGCCGAGGCGGGCGACGTTGAAGCCGGCCTCGGCCATGCGCCTGGCGTCATTGTCCCAGTAACTCTCGTCCACATGCTCGGGGTAATGCGGCGCACCGACCAGAAAGCGGTCGGTCTGGATCGTGCGCCAGACCGACAGGGCGCGGCCGTTTGAAGTCTTGTTCACGAAGGATACTCCTGCAGGTCAGTCGGTGATGGTGGGTTTACGGGCACTGATGGTCCGCTCATCGGCAGAGGAAAAGAGATAGACGTCACGCGGCTCGACCTTTAAGCCGACGGTCGCGTCGGCAGAGACAGCGCTCGCATGGCCGATCTGGACGGTGACGTTGCCGCTGCCGCTTTCAGAACTGACGCATTGCAGCGGGCCGGCGTCGGCATAGAGGATGGTTTCGCGGCCGAGATGCTCGACCAGCCGCACCCGTCCTGCACAACTCGCTGTCCCTTCCGCGGCCAAGCTGATGCTCTCCGGCCGAATCCCCATCGTCACCCTATCGCCGACCTGTACGGATGCCGCTTCCGTCAGTTCGACAGTCAAAGGAGAAAGACCGGCGGTCGACAGCGTAGCGGCGCCGCCGGAGACAGCGGCGACGGTCACTTCGAAAAAATTCATTCGGGGTGCGCCGAGGAAGCCCGCGACGAAGAGATTGGCCGGATTGCGGTAGAGTTCGAGCGGAGCGCCCACCTGCTCGACCGAGCCGCGATTGAGCACGACGATACGGCTCGCCATTGTCATCGCCTCGGTCTGGTCGTGTGTGACATAGACCATGGTGGCGCCCAGCCTGGCGTGCAGATCGGAAAGCTCGACGCGCATCTGCGTGCGCAGCGCTGCGTCGAGGTTGGACAATGGTTCGTCGAACAGGAACACGTCGGGCGAGCGGGTTATCGCACGGCCGATCGCCACACGCTGACGCTGGCCGCCGGAAAGCTGTTTCGGCCGCTTGTCGAGCTGGTCGGTAATGCGAAGGATCTTGGCGGCTCGCAGCACGGCGGCATCGATCTCGGCCTTGGGGCGATGCGCCATGCGCAGGCCGAAACCCATGTTCTCGGCGACGGTCATATGCGGGTAAAGCGCATAGGACTGGAAGACCATGGCAATGCCGCGCTCACCCGGCTCGGTGGTGGTGACATCACGGCCGTTGATCAGAATCTTACCGGTCGAGACGGTTTCAAGCCCGGCGATGATCTTCAACAGCGTTGACTTGCCACAGCCGGACGGCCCGACGGTGACAATGAACTCGCCCTGTTCGACGCTGAGATCGATGCCGCGCAGCGCGTGGTAGCTGCCATAATTCTTTTGTATCTGCCGGAGTTCAAGACTGGTCATGGAGCCCTGCTTGCGAAATCAGTTTCGGATCGGGTGGGCGACGCCTTGAAGTCATGGTCGCTCATCCCTTGACCGCTCCCATGGTGAGGCCGGTGATGAAGTGCTTCTGCATTAGGAAGAACATGGCAACCGGCGGCAAAGCCACGACGATGGTGCCAGCCGAGATCAGGTTCCAGGCCGAAACCCATTCGCCGCGCAGGTTGGCGAGGCCGGCGGTTACCGGTTTGACGGTATCGCTGATGGTGAGCACGACCGCCCAAAAATAATCGTTCCAGATAAAGGTGAAGAGCAGGATGGCCAGCGCCGCGAGAGCCGGCCGCACCAATGGGACCACGACATGTACCAATGTCTGAAACGGCGTCGCGCCCTCGGCCCTGGCGGCCTGAAACAGTTCTCCCGGCAAGGCGGCGATGAAGTTGCGCATGAACAGTGTCGCAAACCCGGTCTGGAAGGCGATGTGGAAGATGATCAGGGCCGCCATCGTGTCGTAGAGATTGAGCCGCACCATGAGATCGCGCACCGGGATCATCATGATCTGGTGCGGCAGGAAGTTTCCGCCGACGAACAGGGCGAAGACGAGCATATTGCCGCGAAACCGGTAACGGGCGAGCACGAACCCAGCGAGCGTGCTCAAGATGAGAACGCCCATCACCGAGGGGATGGTGATCGTCAGGCTGTTGAGGAAGTAGCGGGCCATCGGCGTCTGGGTGAAGACCGCCGTGTAGTTGTCGACCAGGCCGAATTGGGTCGGCCAGCCCCACAGATTGCCGCCCATTACATCCTGCGTAGAGCGGAACGAGGTAAGGATGATGGCAAAGAGCGGCGCCAGCCAGACAATCAGGATGCCGACCACCAGCACGACATAGAGGCCACGCTGCCAAATAGCAGTCTCGGGGATCGGGCGGGGAAACATCAGCCGCCTCTTTCATCGGCGCGGATCATCCGCGTCAGGTACCAGGCGATGAAGACCGCCATGATCACGAACAGCACCGAGGCAATGGCCGCGCCATAGCCGAAGCGGTAGGAAAATATGGACTGCTCGAACATCTGATAGGCAAGCACCTCGGACGAACCGAAGGGGCCGCCGCTGGTCATCACCGAGACCATGTCGAAGGAACGCAGTGCGCCGACGACAGTGACGGCGATGGCGATAAAGGTGACCTGCGTCAGCTGCGGCAACACGATGTGGCGCAGCATGTTCCAGCCCCTGGCGCCGTCGACCCGCCCGGCGCCGATCAGGTCCTCGCTGAGATTGTTGAGGCCGGCGAGATAGAGCACCATGCAGAAGGCGATCTGCGGCCACAACGCTGCGATCACGACGGCGAAGGTGACGAAATTTTCATCCGACAGCACTGCCGGGGCGGTCGCGCCGAAGGTGCGGAAGATCAGGGCGAGAAGTCCGAATTCCGGCGTATAGACCCAGGTGAAGACCACGCCGACGGCAACCGAAGCCAGCACCAGCGGAATGAAGAACAGCGATTTGAGCAGGCGCATGCCGCGGATTTTCTGGTTGACGAGCAGCGCGATGGCGAGGCCGAGCGGCGGCGCCAGCATGAACATCACCAACCAGATCAGATTGTTTTTCAGCGAAACATAGAACTGTGGGTCGGCGAACAATTCGCGGTAGTTGCCAAGGCCGATCCAGACCATCGGGCTGAATCCGTCCCATTCGTGCAGGCTGATCCATAGGCTCTCGACCGCAGAGGCCAGAATGACGACGGAAAACAGCACAGCGGCTGGCAGGATCAGAAGTGTCGGTGTCAGCCACCAGCGATGGCGGCGCCAAAGCTTCGTCATTTTGGGAGACCTCATTCACGGAATGCATCGGGGAGCAGAGCACGAACCCCGCTCCCCTCCGCTGGGAGGCGCTAGATCTTGAAGATCCGGCGACGGGTTCCCTCGAGACGGTGAAGAATGGCGTCCCGGCGCTCCGGCTTGGCCATGAATTCCTGGAAGCCGACCAGGCCGGCCTGGGCCATGTCGGGATCAGTATCGCGGTCGTAATATTGCGACGTGCCGGCCACCGTCTTCAGGCTTTCCACAGCCGCGTTGACCAGCGGGTCCTTGCTGGCCGGAAGGTCGTTGCGCGGCGGAACGTTGCCGCCGGGTTCCAGATAGGGGCCGAAATTTTCCGGCTGGTAGAAGAAGGCGAGGAACTCGCGGGCACCCGCCTTGTTCTTGGCGTTGGCCGGGATGTGGACCGAATTGACCGAGAATTCTTCGTAGCGGTCGAGGGCGCCGTCAATCTTCGGGAAAGGGGCGAATGTCAGCTGCTCGAGATCCTGCTCAGGGAAAGTAGCTTTCACGAAGGCACCGAGGTTCATCATGCCGGCCTTCTTCTGGGCGAGGAAGGCGCCGGCCTCCTGCCAGCCGAACGACGTCTGATCCGGGGTGAAGAAACCCTGCTTGATCAGCTCTTCCCAGTGGTCGAAAACAGGCGTCAGCGCCGGGTCGGTGTAAGCCATCTTGCCGTTCATCAAGGCAAAATGCTTGTCGAGACCGTTGATCCGCAGGTTCATCTGGTCGAACCATCCGGCCGCCGGCCAGAGTTCCTTGGTGCCGATGCTGACGGGAATAAGGCCGGCAGCCTTGGACTTCTGGCCGTAAGCAAGGAATTCGTCCCAGGTCGCCGGCACCGTCAGTCCGTGCTTGGCAAAGACGTCCTTGCGATAGAACATGCCCCACATCGTGCCGCCAGTCGGCAGGCCATACTGCTTGCCGTCGACAGTGACGGCACCGGTCGTGGCACCCAGCACGTCCTTGTACTTTTCCTTCTCGAACAGATCCGAGATGTCGTCGAACAGGCCGCGGGTGACGAAGGCGCGCATGCGGTTTCCGGAGAACCAGAAGCAGACATCCGGCGCGCCGGCGACAAGGTAGTTGCGGATCGCGGTCTTGTGAGCCTCGTGATCCATATTGTTGATCACAACCTTGGTGCCGGACTGCTTCTCGAAATCGGCCGCGATGCGCCGCAAGATCCGCAGGGCATCGGCATTGTTTTCGTCTGAAATGATTGTGACTTCGCTCGACTGGCTGAGTGCCGGCATCGGGAAGCCCGCGAGAGCTCCAGCAGAAATGCCCCCGGCTCCCTTCAGGAAATTGCGCCGCGTCGACGGCTTTTCAATCCACTTGAACGTCATTGTTACTCCTCCCGTGTTGTCAATTCTCTACTGGCACACCGGCCGGCGCGGTTGTTCTTCTCAACGGCACGGCTCACCTCCCGGGCAAGGGAATATGCTTGCCCGCTGCTTCAGAGCGCGGTGACATTGCTAACCGGATTAATTTCGCTGACCCCCGGTTCGGGTGTTGAACAGTCGGGCAAACTTACGCATATGTTTTCTCGAGAGGCAATAATTAATTTACAAAATTAAGAAAGCAGATCCGTGAAGCTCAAGGGTGACCCGAGCACGACTCGGGCGATGAACCGCAGACTGATCCTCAATCTCTTGCGGCAGCAAGGAGCGCGCAGCCGGGCCGACATAGCGTCAGTTACCGGCCTTAGTCCGGCAGCGGTCACCTTCGTCGTGGCCGACCTCATCGAGGATGGCCTGCTGATCGAAGGCAAGACAGTCGTGGGCTCGGCTGGGCGCCGCCCTATCCCGGTGGATATCAACTATGCCAACGGCCTTGCCATAGGTTTCAAGCTGATGGTCGGATCGGTCGAATGCGTGGTCACCGATCTTGCGACCAATCCGCTGGGGTCTCTGCGCGTCAAGCTCTCGGACAGCGATCCCGACCATATCATAGCGACCTTGGCCAAGGCGGTACCGGAGCTGATTTCCATTGTCGATCGGCCCGCTGCCAAGCTTGCCGGGATCGGCGTTTCAATGCCTGGCGTCATAGACAACCAGAAGGCTGTATGTATCCGCAGCAATCGCTACAACTGGGACAACGTTCCCCTTGGCCCGATGCTGGCCGAACTGGTAGACGTCCCCGTGTGGCTTGAGGACGACACCAATGCCTATGCCATTGCCCAGCAACTCTTCGGCCTCGGACGCCAGCACCGCAATATGGCTGTGCTGGCGATCGGCGTCGGAATCGGCTGCGCGCTCGTCTTCGATGGCAAACTCTATCGCGGCGCGAACGGTGCCGCCGGCAAGTTCGGCCACAGCTCTTATGAGGAGAACGGCCGCCTTTGCGAGTGCGGAAAACGCGGCTGCCTGATGGCCTATTACGCCGAGCCGGCGGTCCTGCGCACCTGGCGCGAAGCCACAGGCCACGACGAAGCGCATTGCAAAGCCACCCTTATGGCAGCCTTGGCAGACCGCGAACCGCGAGCCGTCGCCATTCTCGAAGAAGCCGGACATGGCATCGGCCGGCATCTCGCCAACCTTGTCAACATCACCGACCCGGAGGTCATTGTCGTCGGCGGTGAAGCCGTGTCGTTTGGCGATGCGCTGTTTGGCCCAATGCGGCTGACGCTTGGGAAAAATACCTTTCGCGCGGCACCACCAATGCTGCTGGACTGGGAGGACAATTCCTGGGCAAGGGGAGCGGCTGCTCTCGTAACGCAGAAGCTCTTTGATTTCGAAACATCTGCCGGCAACGCCGCTCCGCTTTCAAAGCCGGCCCTATGGTCGGCATAGGTGAGTGAAACAGACAGCCCTGCGCCTCAGGCCGCCCGAACGCTGCGCGCTCCACGCGCCCAGGCCGGCAGCCAATCGCCATGCGCAACCAGCAAATCATCGACCAGCGACCATATCTGGTCGAGGTCGAGCTCGGCCGCCGTGTGCGGGTCCATCATCGCCGCGTGGTAGATGTGCTCGCGGTTCTCGGTCATCAGCGCCTGGACCGTCAGCTCCTGGACGTTGATATTGGTGCGGATCAGCGCGGTGAGCTGCACCGGCAGGTCGCCAATGAACGTGGGTTGAATGCCGGAGGCGTCGACGAGGCATGGCACCTCGGCCGCGCAATTATACGGCAATGACGTGATGCAGCCATTGTTGCGGACGTTGCCGTAGATCACCGACGGCTCACCGGTCCAGACCGAGTTCATGATCGAGGACGCATATTCCTTCGACTGCTCCACTTCGATCTTGTCAGCCGAGCGATAGGCTTCCGCTTGCCCCTTCCAGCGTTCGATCTGCTCGATGCAGCGCTTCGGGTATTCGTCGAGCGGAATACCGAATTTCTCGATCAGATCCTCGCGCCCGTCCTTGATGAAATAGGGCGTGTATTCCGCGAAATGTTCGGAGCTCTCGGTGACGAAGTAACCGAGGCGCTTCAGCATTTCGTAGCGCACCTTGTTCGGGCAGCGCGGGTTCCATCCAGGCTTCGGCGCCCGCCCTTCGCTGTAGGCGCGCAGCAGATCCGGATAGAGATTGCGGTAGGAGCCGTCCGGCTGGCGATGCTCGAACTTCAGGTAGAAGGCCATGTGATTGATGCCGGCCGAGCGGTAGCGAATCTCCTCGTAGGGAATGTCGAGATCATGCGCCAGTTCCATCGCCGTGCCTTGCACCGAATGGCAGAGGCCGACCTGCTTGATGTCAGGGTATTTCTCCGCGATCGCCCAGGTGTTGATCGCCATCGGGTTGACATATTGCAGCATGATCGCCTGCGGGCAGACCGCGAGCATGTCCTCGCAGATCTTCCAGAGATGCGGCACGGTTCTCAACCCTCGCATGATGCCGCCGACACCGAGCGTATCGGCGATGGTCTGGCGCAGCCCGTATTTCTTCGGAACTTCGAAATCAGTTACCGTGCAGGGCTCGTAGCCGCCGATCTGGAAGGCGACGACGACGAAATCGGCGCCCGCCAGCGCCTTGCGCTGGTCCGAATAGGTTTCGGCTTTGGCCTTTACGCCAAGCGTCGAGATCAGCTTGCCGACGACGATTGCGCTTTCCTCGAGCCGTTGCGGATTGATGTCCATCAGCGCGATCGTCGAGCCGGATAAAGCCGGACGCTGCAATATGTCGCCGACGATGTTCCTCATGAACACCGTCGAGCCAGCTCCGATGAAAGCGACCTTGGGATTTCTTGCCACAACAACCTCCGGCATAAGCAATTAGGCTACCTCGAAAGCGGCTTTGACCAGCCGTTCGGTGTAAGCGGTCTTGGGATGGGACAGGACTTCGTCGACCGGCCCCTCTTCGACGATCTTGCCGTGCTGCATGACGATGACGCGGTGGCACAGCGCCCGCACGACCTTGAGGTCGTGCGAGATGAAGATATAGCTCAGGCCCCGTTCGCGCTGCAGCTTGCGCAGCAATTCGATGATCTGCGCCTGGACCGAGAGATCCAGCGCCGATGTCGGCTCGTCGAGTACGATGAATTCCGGTTCGAGCGCGACGGCGCGGGCAATCGCAATACGCTGGCGCTGGCCGCCGGAAAACTCGTGCGGGAAACGCGAGAGGATATCGCCGGGCATGCCGGCGCTGATCAGCGCCTCGCGCACCCGCTCGATCCGATCGTTCCTGGTGGCGCCCATGCGGTTGACGACCAGCCCTTCCTCGATGATCTGGCCGATCGTCATGCGCGGGTTGAGCGACGAGAACGGATCCTGGAAAACGACCTGCATGCGCGACCGCAACGGCCGCATCTGCGCCCGCGAACAGCCATGGATCGGCCGGCCATCGAAATAGATCTCGCCGCTATCCGTGGTGTTGAGCCTGAGCAACGCCTCGCCGAAGGTGGTCTTGCCCGATCCGGATTCGCCAACGAGACCCAGCGTCTCGTGCCGCCGAAGGGTCAGGCTGAGGCTGTCGACGGCGACGAGTTCGCGCAGGTCCGGCCTCATGAACGTGCCATGCCGCAGCATGAAGGAGACGCGCACATTCCTAGCTTCAAGAATAACGTCGGCGCCTTCCGGCAACGGATTTGCCTGGCCGCGCGGCTCGGAGGCAAGCAGGTGACAGGTGTAGGGATGCTGTGGATTGGCGAACAGCTTCTCCGTCACATTGTGCTCGCGCATCTCCCCATGCTGCATGACGTAGACATAGTCGGAGAACTGCCGCACCACGGTCAGGTCGTGCGTGATCAGGATCACCGCCATGCGCAGTTTCTTCTGCAGGTTTCGGATGAGATTGAGGATCTGCGCCTGAACCGTGACGTCGAGCGCCGTCGTCGGCTCATCGGCGATCAGCACATCGGGATCGTTGGCCAGCGCCATGGCGATCATCACACGCTGGCGTTGGCCGCCGGAAAGCTGGTGCGGGTATTGTTTCAGCCGCGCATGGGGCTCAGGAATCTGTACCTGCTGCAGCAGCTCGAGCGCTCTTGCTTCGGCCTGCCTGCGGCTCATCTTGCGATGCACCCGTATCGCCTCGACGATCTGGCTGCCGATCGTGTAGATCGGGTTAAGCGAACTCATCGGCTCCTGAAAGATCATCGAGATGCGGTCGCCGCGCAGTTTGCGCCGCGCACGCTCGGAAAATTTCAGGATGTTGGCCCCGTTGTATTCGACAGTCGATTTCGGTGACACGACTGCGCGCTTCGACAACAGTCCCATGACGGTGCGCGCCGTCACCGACTTGCCCGATCCCGACTCGCCGACAATGGCGATCGTCTCGCCGCGATAGAGCTGGAAGGAGATGTCCTTGACGGCTTCGATCATGCCGTGTTCGACCTTGAAATCGACGGCGATGTTGCGGGCATCGATGACCGGGTTTTCCGAACGGCCGTCATGGTCGAGCCGGACAGGCGGTGCGAAGGATTTGACGAGCGCGTGTTGCATCATGTCATGCTCAATAAGGATCGACCGCATCGCGCAGTCCATCGCCAAGCGCGTTGAACGCGAAGACGGTGACAAGCACGAAGCCGACCGGCGAAAGGATCCAGGGATAAGTGCCGATGACCGAATAGGTCGCGGTGTCTTGCAGCATCAGGCCCCAGGAGATCAGCGGCGGCTTCACCGCGAAGCCGAGAAAACCGAGGAAGGATTCGAGCAGGACGACGCTGGGGATTGCCAACGTGACCGCAACGATGACGTGGCTCATCACGTTTGGAAAAATATGCTGCATGATGATGCGGCCATCTGTGGCGCCGACCGCCATCGCCGCACGAACGTAGTCGATCCGCGCCAGTGCCAGGGTCTTGCCGCGCACTTCGCGCGACATCTGCGCCCAGCCGAGTGCCGACATGACGACGATCACGAAGGCCAGGAAGACATTCGTCGGCGCCGTCACCGGAACCAGCGAGGTCAGCGCCAGATAAAGCGGCAATTGCGGAAACGCGAGCACCAGTTCGACGAAGCGCTGGACCCAGACGTCGAATGTGCCGCCGAAATAGCCCGACACCATGCCGACCGTCGTGCCGATCACGGTGACGATGAAGACCACGGTCAATGCGATCATCAACGAGATGCGCGAACCATAGATCGCACGAGCCAGCACATCGCGACCGAATTTGTCGGTGCCAAGGAAGTGCACCGGCTGGCCGTCGGTCGAGCCGAAGAAGTGCCGGTTCGCGGGAAGCAGGCCGAGCAGTCTGTACTCCGCTCCCTTGACGAAGAAGCCGAGCAGCCGCGGATGGTCGTAGTCCGGCCCGACGACGGGTTGGAAGGTAACCGGGTCGAGGTCTTCCGAATCCGCCAGGGCATAGACGCGTGGCTGGAAGACGAAGTTGCCGTCCTTGTCATGGAAGCTCATCACCTGCGGCGGGGCGAAGCCGACATCGGTCACCTTGGGATCCATCGGTGCGAAGAAGTCGGCAAACACCGCCAGCAGCACCAGAAACGCGACCAGGATGAGCCCGGCCATGCCGGTCCAGGACCGTTTCAGGCGGCGCCAGACGAGTGCGATGTAACTCTCATTGCCGCGCGGCTTGATCTTGGCCGGTTCCTCGGCAAGTGGCGGCAGCGAGGACTCGAAAGCAAGCATCTCAGGACCCTGCATATTGGCGCACACGCGGATCGAGCATGACGAGCAGCATGTCGGCGATGATGTTGCCGACGATCAGCGTCGCCGACAGCACCATCATGAATGTCGCCGTGACATAGACGTCGCCGACCGCCATCGAGCCAACGATCGCCGGGCCGACGGTCGGCAGGGCAAAGATGATCGCGGTCTCGATCTCGCCGGTCAGCATATAGGGCAGCACCACGCCCTGATACATGACCAGCGGATGCAGCGCATTGGGCACCGCATGGCGCATCACGACCGCACCGCCGCTGAGGCCCTTGGCGCGAGCGGTTTCGACATATTGCGCGTTCAGCGTGTCGAGCAGATTGCCGCGCATCACCCGCATGTTGTAGGCGAGCCCGCCGAAGGTGGCGATGGCGACAACCGGCCAGACATGCCGGACGAGATCGACGAACTTCGCCCAGGACCACGGCGCCCCGCCAAATTGCGGCGAAAAGAAGCTGCCGATCTCGGAGACGTTGAATTGGAAGACCAGCAAATAAACGATGATCAGCGCCATCAGGAAGCGCGGCACCGTCATGCCGAGGAAGGAAATCGCTGACAGCGTACTGTCGATCCAGCTGTACTGCCTGGTCGCCGCCCATATGCCGAAGGTGATACCGAGGACCGAGGCCAGCAGATGGCACACCAGCGCCAGGAGCAGCGTGCGCGGCAGCCGCTCGCCCACCACATCGGCCACCGGCTTATTGTAATAGAGGCTGTAGCCGAAATCGCCGCGGGTGATGATGCCGCCGATCCAGTTGAAATACTGGACGGGCAGCGGCTTATCGAGACCATGTTCTATCCGATAGGCCTTGGCCTGCGCGTCGGCCTCGGCGAATGAGGCCCCGCCCTGATTGATCAACTGCGAGCGGATGTAGTCGGCATAGTCGCCCGGCGGCGCCTGGATGATGGCGAAGGTGACCAGGCTCAGAATGGCGAGGACCGGGATCGCCGACGCTATGCGCGTGAGCAGGAATCGCAACATCGGTCGGTCCGCTTCCTTGTCTGGCCGGTCGCTCTCTTTGAGCATACGGAGGTTTGCTTTGTCCGGCCGCGCCAACTGGCGCGGGCGGAGGTGTC
>NZ_JAMYUA010000034.1:0-65124 GCF_040322715.1 Mesorhizobium sp. M0106
CCCCCCTGTGTCGGGGGGGTTTGTGGCCGGTTTTTTTGGTACTGGTCAAACGGCAACGGCCGCGTATTACTTGCCGCTTATTGGTGGTGCTTGTGGTTGGCCCCCCCCGGGTGTTGGGGGGGGGGCGCTGCTGGCCGGGGCGGCTTGGGAGATCGCCTCGGCGGATTGAAGGGTGCGGATGGCTTCCTGGGTGTAGCCGTGCAGCTGCTCGCGCATGTGCTGCTTGGTGTCAGCATCCTCGCAGCGCAGCATTTTGAACTGCCAGCGGACGAGCCAGTGCGCCTGCGAGGCCGGAAGCCTGAAATAGTGATCGGGGCAGAAGATGCCTGTCGCAGCGTTCGAGCATGCCGGCATGGCGCAGTGGCTCATGACCAAAGGCCTCCGCCATGGACATGCTTCTGGACACGGCGCCGGAATGCCGCGCCGGCCGCCAGACGGGCACCCTGCTGGCGAGTGAACAACACGTGCAGGCCGTAGAGAAAGACGGCGTAGAGCGCGGCGCCGGCGAGGGCGATTGCGAGGAAGCTCATTGGCCGAGCCTCCAGGCGATGACAGCCGCCGAAATGCCGGCGCTGCCGAAGGTGGCGAAGGCGACAAAGCCGGCCACTGCCAGCAGCGACAAACAGTCTTGTGCAAGGTCGAGAAGATCGCGTCTCATGTGAAAGCCTTTCATCGTTTCGCTTTCCACTGTGCATCGAACGCCTGCCTATCGAGGGTCGCCCGCTGGATGGCCTCGTCGGCCATTTCCCGCATGATCAGCGCCTCGTATTTTTTGGGGACGACGATCATCCCGGCCTCTTCCAAAAGGGTGTTGAGCGCGCGTACGTCGCCGGTGACCGCGATCAGAGCGAGCAGGCGAAGGGCCGAAATCGAATGCTCCTTGGCCTGGCTGGCGTAGGCATCCAGCATCGGCTTGGAGACCTCGTCCTTCAGGTAGTCGGACATTGCCTGGGCAATATCGGCCCGGCTCTTGTCCGCTTCCGTCAGCGTCAGGCTGACGGCCTTCGACAGTCGTCCCGCCATCGACCAGGCCTGGACCTTTTCCGCATCGAAACGCTCGACCACTGGCGCCGGCTGGTAGTCGCGGAACAGATCCAGGGTCGAGTTGTTGCGGGGTGGCCTGGCCATCAGCTCTGCCGGCCTTTCATCCACCGTTGGATGGCGGCCTCGTGCAGCTCGAAGAACCGGTCTTGCTCGCTTGTCTTCATCTTCGAGAAGTCGGTTGCGAGCTTCTGCCAGCGCGGCTCGGTCGCCGGTTTGGGCGTCCGGTCGAGGGTGGCGATAGCATCGGCTACCGAGCCAGCTTGTGGGGGCTCACTGGTCAGCAGCGCGGCAATATCGGCCTGACGCGTTGGCTGTTCGGCTGCTAGCGCCAGAAGCTCGGATTGGTTGTCGGCGATGCCGTGTAGGGCGATCTGGTCGCGGACGTCTGTGGCAATCGTTGCGATCTTCACGGCGTTGAAGATGCTGCGTTCTGACAGGCCGAACGCCTTCCGCGCGGCCTCCGAAAAACTAACTGCAAACTTTGCAGTAGTTTCTTCTAATGTAATCTTCTTCGGCCGCCCCCCACGATTTGCAACGTGCGCAGCCTCGTAGATCTCGCGCCAGCGGGCGATGTCGACGGCGCGATCAAGGGCGCTCAACTCCCGCCGCGCGAGGTTCTCGGTAATTTCGGCCAGCGCGATTTCAGCCTCGGACGCGAAGTCCTCGGGGCTCTTCACGACGGCTGCGATCGCGGGCGAAGCGAGAAGTTTCGCGGCGGCTAGGCGGTGATGGCCGAACACCAGCCGGTAGCGCTCGCCGGTGGCGATCACCTCGATCGGTGTCTTCTGGCCTTGGGTCCGAAACAGATCAGCCAGCGTTTCGACCCATGCAGGATCAAGCTTGCGCCGGCCGGCTGCGACATCGATCAGGCACACGTCAATGGCAGAAATGACGGCCGGTTTGGACAGATTGGCCATCAGAAGCGGCCTCCGATGTCAAAAGCAGCGCTGCGATTTGCTCTAGTCGGCCCAAAATCGGCGCTGATAATCTCGGCGTTCTGTGCTGCGTGGAGTTGCGTGATGTCGAACGGGTTTATTGACGGTCGCCGGATTTCCGGCATGCGTGCAAGGGCGCTCGGCATGGCTCAGGCAGCCTCGCCGGGGATCTCGAAGAACCAACTGTCATCCCAGGACAGGCCACGGCCGATCGCCGCCGCACGAATGCGCTGCATCTCGCGCAATGAAGGGCGCCTGATACCGCTTTCCCAGCGCGAGACTTGGCTCTGTCGAACGCCCGCTAAGGCGGCCATTTCAACCTGAGTGATGGCAAATATGTTGCATCGAATGTGATGGAGTTGGTTCATGCTCGCATTTCATCCCAACAGGGATAAAAGTCAATCCCTATTGGGATTAGGTTTTGATTATCCCTTCTGGCATATTGAGGCGATGGATGTTCCGGTCGTTCTGAGGGCGCTATTGAAGGCTACCGGCTGGACGCAGGCCCGGTTGGCGGGACGATTGGGCGTCAATCAAAATGACATTTCGCGATGGTTAAAGGGGCGGGAACCACGCGGGAACGCAATGGAAGCGATTCGAACGCTGGCCCTTGAGCACGGCGTCCTTGAAGATCCTACGCTTCGCGGATCCCCTCAGGATCCGAACGAACGTCGCCTACAGAGCGTGTTCGCGCGCGTAGCCGCAGCGCCACTACTGCTTCAGGATCGAGTTATCAGTTTCGCGGAATTTCAGCTTGAGCAGTTCGAACGTCAAAAGAAGTCGCGCGAAACCGCTACGTAAGCGCTTTGATGATCGATGGCCCATTCGCCGCCATAGGCGGCATGCATGGCCTCAGCGAGCGCTTCGGCACATCGCTGAATTCGGTCCAGCGGCGCCGCAGCCCCTACCTCGCTCCCTGCCATCGACGCCGCCGCCAGCAAGAGCCCCGATAGTGCTACCCGCCGATTGACGTTGATACTGCCCGCCGCTTCTTGCCCGTCCAATTTCCGTGACCCGCCCTAGTTATTATTTTAGAACCATACAGGAAGATATTCCTCGCCGAGGTACCCTTAGGGCGCCTCCGAGGTGTCCCAATACGAGACGCTTACAACCATCTGTATCTGCTTAACAGCTTCCCTCAACCTTTAGCGATCGGCTGTGGATAGTGGGGATCAATTGCACATTTTTCGATGTTTTTTGCACTATATCGAGTCGCCTGGGTTTCCGCCATAAAATCGGCGCCATGCCGCCGAAGCAAACAGACGAGTCGAGCCCGGAGCGCGAGCGCCACAATCTTCATATGACGCCGGAACTGAAGGCACGTCTGGCCGATGCGCGTAATAAGAGCGGCAACAGCATGAATGGCGAAATTCATTCCCGCCTGGAAGCGACATTCGACGACTCTGCTCAACGCATCGCTGCAGTGATCTTGCCGCTCCTTCAAAAGCTCGACGAGGACGATCAGGCAAAGTTTGCGGACTTGATTGCCGCTATGGCTAGATGACGCGTAGCCGAGGGCTCTCCCAGCCAGCGGGAAATTCGGGCGCGGGAAGCTTTCGGAGTTCGGTCGCCTCGTCCTGAGCTGTGGTTACGGGGCAACTCTCTGATCTCGTTACCGATTTCCGGCTGATGGGCGTCGTTTTCAAAACTCCGAAGTCGTTTCGGAGTTTGTCGCCGGCGCTCCAGCCCCTCAGATGAAGTTTGAACGCCTTGTTTTCCGGGCTTTTGCCCGATCTAAGTGGTGCCATCTGATCTTGCGCGCGGTCGGCCCGCCGGCCGTTTTGGTGCCAAGTGAAGTTGCGCGGCCGTTTTCTGGCCACCGGGCTTTCTGGCCCCGGCTGTTACCGCTGAACGCCTTGTTTTCCGGGCTTCTCGCGGCTGTTCCCGGCAATTATCACCTTTTCCCAGGATTAGGCGGCTGATGCCATCTGATCTTGCGCGTTACACTACGCGGTCTATTTTTCCTGAACTGAAATGCCGGAATCGTCGATGCGAAGTTCCACGCCTTTCGGCCTAGTCTCCTCGCGATAAACGTAAATCCCCAACGCAATAACGGCGACGGCCAAAGCGCCGATGATGAGATAAAGATAGTTCTGCTTCATCCGCTGTCGTTAACAATATGATGTGGGCGAGTCTAGCAGTTCGGGTATCAGGACGGCGGCCGGAGACGCACGTCGATCAGCCATCCAGCCGGTCGCGCAGCATGCTCCAGGGGAGCACCATGTTTGGTGCATGCCGCATCAGGCTATGGAACGGGATCGGCGACGGCGGCGCAAACGGCAGCGGCAAATCCTGAGGCTTTGTTCCATCAGCCCAATCCGCAAGCACCTTGCCCATCGCAGTGGTCATGGCGATGCCGCGTCCGTTGCACGCCAAGCCGGCGATCAGCCCGGGGCCGAGATCGACGAGGTGCGGCAGGAAGTCGGGCTCGACGGCAGCCATCCCCGACCAGCTGTATTCAAGCGGCGGGATGTCCGGGAGATCGAGATGCCCGGCAAGCCGCCGCCAGATCGCCCGCCGCACCCGCGTGTCGGCACCGGGGCCAAAAACATGCATGCCGCCGGTGATCAGCCTGTTTTCGCCATCGAAGCGGAAGGTGAAGAGATTGCGTCTTGTGTCGCCGACGCCTTGCCCGCCAGGAAGCAGGCGAGTGCGTATTTCACGCGGCAGCGGCGCCGTCGCGATCTGGAAGATTTTCAGCGGGATGTAGGTTCGCTCAAGCGTGCGGTTCAGCGACCCGCCATAGGCATTGGTGGCGACCAGCACTTTTTCGGCACGCACCGAACCGGAGGCCGTCTTCAAAGCCCAACCATCGCCTATGTGATCGATCGACGCGACACGCGAATGCTCGAAGATGCGCGCTCCGGCCTTTTCCGCCGCGTCGGCCAATCCGCGCGCATATTCGACCGGATTGAGGACGCCACCCGATCTGTCGATCCAGCCGCCGAGATAACCGCGAACGCCGGTCAGCCCTTCGACCGCCTGTCTATCCAGCGCAACAGCCGGCCTTCCGCGTGGTGCCCATTGTTCGGCGCGCGATCTGGTCTTTTGCAAAGCGGCCGGTGAATGGGCTGGTTGTATCCAGCCGCTCTGGACGGCATCGCATTCGATGGCATGCCGCCTAATCAGGTCGAAGACGAGGTCGGCGCTGCCGGCGGCGAAATCGACAAGGCGTTCGCCGCGTTCGGGCCCGAGCTGGGCAATGATATCGTCGGGGTCTCTTTTCGCGAAATTCGGCACGACGAAGCCGGCATTCCTGCCGGTTGCCCCCCAGGCGATGATTTCCGCCTCGAGGACGGCAACCGAGATGCCTTTCTCGACACTGTGCAGCGCGGTGGAAAGGCCTGAAAACCCGCCGCCGACAATTGCCAGATCGACATCGAGTGCGCCTTCGAGGGTGGGCCGGTCGCGGCGACCGCGGCTGACGGCATGCCAAAGGGAAACGCCGTGCGGCCGGGTCACAGCGTTCATGAGCCGCTCTCGCTGGGGGCCACGCGTGCACGCTTGCCGAACCTTGGACGCCGCGGCCTGTCGCCAAACAGGCCGTTCGGCCTGACCAGAAGGATGACGCACAGCATCACGCCGATGGCGACGATCTGCAGCGAAGCGGCGCGGGCCTGCTGTTCCGGCGAGAACAACATACTGGTCAAGGCTCCCGATCCGGCCCATATCGCCCAGACCAGGATGCTGCCGATGACGGCGCCGATGTTGCTGCCCGAGCCACCGACGATCAGCATCACCCAGACCTGGAAAGTCAGCGCCGGCAAATAATTGTCCGGGGCGATGAAGCCGGTGAAATGCGCCTGCAGCGCACCGGCAAGCGCCATGATGGCGCCACCGACGGCAAAGGCCTGGACGCGGTAGAACCGTGCGCTTTTGCCTAGGGATATCGCGGCCCGCTCATCCTCGCGAAGCGCCTTCAACACGCGCCCCCACGGGCTGCGCGACAGATGCTCCAGCGCGAGATAGACGATCAGCGTCACTACCGAGACGATCGCAAGGTTCGAAAGGTTGAACAGCAACGGCGTTTCGGCAAGACCGCCGAACGGACGCGGAATGAAGCCGATGCCGAACGGCCCGCCGGTCAGCTTCTGGGCATTGAGCGCTACCAGTTGCACGACGACGGCGACGCCGAAAGTAGTGATCGCCAGATAGTCCGATCTCAGACGTAGCGTGGCAATGCCGGTGATGGCGGCGGCGACGCCGCCCAACAGCATGGCGCCAAGCCAGCCGATAAGGATCGGCAGGTCGAAGCCGCCCAGGCGCGCGGCATCGTCGGGCGTGGTCAGCAGCGCCGAGGTGTAGGCGCCGATGGCAACGAAGCCGGCGACCCCGACATTGAAAAGCCCGGTCAGCCCCCATTGCAGATTGAGCCCGAGCGTGATGAGCGAAAAGATCAGCGCGGTGGTCAGGAAGAAGGCGCCGTAGCCGAGCAGATCCATCAGCGTTCCCTCACTCCGAAAAGGCCGATGGGCCGCACGAACAGCACCGCCATCAGGATGATGAACGAGACGGCTGCCCGCCATTCGGCGCCGATCAATTGCACGGCAGCCGCTTCGGCCATGCCGATGATCAGGCCGCCGAGAACGGCGCCGGGCACGCTGCCGATGCCGCCGAGGATGGCGGCCGCGAACATCGGCAGCAGCATCTCGAAACCCATGAACGGGCGGATCTGGATGAGAATGCCGATCATGACGCCGGCGACGCAGGCCAGCGCGCCGCCGATGATCCAGGTGACGCGCACCACCCTGGCGACGTCGATGCCGACGATGCGGGCAAGTGCCGCGTTCTGGCTCAATGCCTGCATCGAGCGGCCGGTCTGGGTCCGCGTCATCAGGAGATGCACGCCGAGCACCAGCACGGCGGTCAGCAGCAGCAGCGCGATCTGGTCCGGGGTGATGCGGATGCCGAAACCTATCGGCATGGCGATCTGGATCGCCCGGCTGAAATAGGTCGGACGCGAGGTGAAGATGAATTCGAGCAGGCTTCTCAGCGCCATCGAGGCGCCGAAGCTGGCCATCACCACGATGATCGCCTGGCCCTTGGCCCGCAGCCGCGCGAACAGCACCATGTCGAGCGCCAGCGCCAGCAGGCCGGTGGCCGCCATGCCGATGATGAGCGCGACGATCAGCGGCCAACCGAAGGAGAGGGGCGCGATCGGCGCGATCTTGCCGAAAATCGCGCCAATGGCGCCAACCACGGCGAGCGTCGCATAGGCGCCCCAGGCCATGAAGTCGCCATGGGCGAAGTTCGAGAAGCGCAGGATCGAATAGGTGAGTGTCACGCCGATGGCGCCGAGGCCGATCATCGACCCTGCCAGCAGTCCGTCGACGACGAATTGCAGGTTCATGCCGCGCTTCCTTGCCCAAGATCGAGGCGGCGCTGGCCAAGATAGAGTTCAGCCACGACCGGGTCGTTCCAGAGCTCGGAGGCGACGCCCTGGTGCCGCTCCTTGCCCTCGACCAGCACATAGGCGCGGTCTCCAATGGCAAGCGCTGCCTTGGCGTTCTGTTCGACCAGCAGAATGGTAACGCCGGACTTTCGGATGCCGGCCAGCATCTCGAACACCATCGCCACGAATTTCGGCGACAGGCCGGCCGACGGCTCGTCGAGCACCAGCACCTTGGGATGGACGATCAACGCCCGGGCGACGGCCAGCATCTGCCGCTGTCCACCCGACAGATTGCCCGCGGCCGTTCTGCGCTGACGGGCGAGATCGGGAAAGGCCGCATACATTTCCTCGATGCGGGCTGGGACCTCGCGCGGCCTCAGGATGCCGCAGGCGACCCTGAGATTGTCCTCGACCGACATCAGCGGGAAGATGTTCTCTGTCTGTGGCACGAAGGCAAGGCCAAGGCGGACCATGATGTGAGCGGGCGACGCCGTGATATCCTTGCCGTCCAGCAGCACCGTGCCGCCGGTGATCGGGACAAGGCCGGCGATGGCCTTGATAAGGCTCGACTTGCCGGCGCCGTTGGGACCGAGAACGACGACGATCTCGCCCTGGTCGACGGTGATCGAAGCGCCGCGCACGATCGGAACGCCAGGCTCGTAGCCGGCTTCGAGATCGCGGACATCGAGTACCTTTTGGCTCATGCCGTGCCTCCGAGGTAGGCCTCGATGACGCGCGGGTCGCGCGCCACCTCCTCCGGAGTGCCTTCGCACAGAAGCTGGCCGCTCGCCATGACCAGGACGCGGTGGCAAAGCCGCGTCACCATGTCGATATTGTGCTCGATCAGCAGGAAGGTGATGCCGCGCGCATTGATGTCGCGGATGCGATCGATAATGATCTCGAGCAGGGTTGCGTTGACCCCGGCCGCCGGCTCGTCGAGCAGGATGATCGCCGGGTCGGCCATCATCACGCGGGCCAACTCGAGCAGCTTGCGCTGGCCGCCTGAAAGCACGCGCGCAGGTTCGTGCGCGAGGTGAGCGATCGTGACGAGCTCGAGCAGTTCGACGGCTCTTGTCTCGGCAGCCCTTTCTTCGGCAGCGACCCGCCGGGGCGTCAGGAAATTGGCGAGCAGTTTTTCTCCAGTCTGTCCTTGCGCGGCCAGCATGACGTTTTCGATCAGCGTCAGGTTAGGCAAGGGCCGGGGGATCTGGAACGTGCGGCCAAGGCCGCGGCCGATGCGGCGATGGGCTGCTTCCCCCGACACCGATACGCCATTGAGGAGGATTTCGCCGCTGGTCGGCAGAATGCTGCCGGCGAGCAGGTCGAACATCGTGGTCTTGCCGGCGCCGTTCGGGCCGATGAGGCCGAGTATTTCACCCGGCCGGACGTCAAACGAGACATTGTTGACCGCGAGCAGGCCGCCGAAGCGCTTGACGACGTTCCTGGCCGTCAGAACCGGCGTGCGGATCTCCTCCTGCCGTCCCGTCGTGTCGCCCATGAATCCCTCAGGCCGAAAGCGATCTTCACCGCCTATGATTTGATTTGTGATCACACTTGCTTTGATCACGCTATTCGGCTTTAATTTCTTCCGCAAGACGAAAACGGCCAATACCGGGATTGCCCATGCAGAAGGCCGCCATCGAAAAGAACAATGAGGTGATCGCAGCCCAGCTTACGCCGGTCGGCCGCGAGACCGTGCAGGATCGCGTCTATTCGGAGCTGCGCCGCGCCTTGATCGGCGGCCTTTTCGAGCCGAGCCAGGTGCTAACCATCCGCGGCCTCGCCGACGCGCTGGTCACCAGCACCATGCCGGTGCGCGAGGCGCTCGGACGGCTGATCACCGAGAAGGCACTGGAGGCGCTTCCCAACCGTTCGGTGCGTGTGCCGCCGATCACGCTGGAGCGCATCGACGACCTCTTGCGCGCCCGCTCTCTGATCGAGGGCGAAGCGATCGCGCTGGCCGCCACGCGCATGAACCCGCGCCAGATCGCTTCGGTCGAAGCCATGCTCGGCGAGTGGGACGAGATGCGGGCGCTGAAGCACAAGAAGGATATCGACCGCGAGGCCACGCTCAACCAGAGCTTCCATTTCGAGATCTACCGTTGCTGCGGTTCCGCCGTGCTGATCCCGATGATCGAGAGCCTGTGGTTGCAATCCGGGCCTTGCATCCGCGTTGCCATTTACGCCTTCTCCGACGCCGGCGAGGTCGATACGGCCCACTACCACCGCAGCATCGTCGCAGCGCTTGCGAGGCAGGATGCGCAAGCGGCGCGCGAGGCGCTGGTGGCCGATATCAGCCGGCCCTTCGCCTTTCTGCGCGACAAGCTCCAATCCACAAGCAAGGAAGGATTGAGGGCATGACGGCGCCTGGCATCAGCATCACCGAGCCACGCTCGAAGCTTTCCGTGACCGCGCTGCTGTTGCCTGAAAAGGCGCCCGACAACGCCGCCTTCCTGCTGGCGTATCTCGAGCAGCCGCGCGTCGTTTCCGGCATCCATGCTATGTGGACGGGGCCGGAAATCTCCTGCCCGGTTCCATCAGCCGAACTTGAGGGCCAAACCTATGCCAGGCCCTTGCCGGCGGAGAACGCAACGCTGACGCCGCAGCCGGGCGACATCGTGTTGTCCTACGTGCCGCCGCGCATGTGGGGCGGCAACCCGAATGCCATCTTTGACGTCGGCCTGTTCTACGGAGCGGGTGCACGCCTGCTGTTCCCGATCGGCTGGCTTGCCGGAAGCGTCGTCGCGCAGGTGGTGCCTGAGGATCGCGATAAATTCGCAGCCGCTTGTGGCGTGATCCGCCGCAACGGTGCCTGCGACATCACCTTCACCCGGGTGGAGATCTGAATGGCTGAGACCGACGACACTTTCGAACTCTTCGACCTTCGCGTCGAGGCGGTTGTCCCCGAGGGCAAGCCGATCTATTGCGGCGCCAAGCCCGGCGACTATTTCGAATTGAAGGGCGAGATGCTGTCGATGCCGGCGGGGCAAGGTTTCTCGATCTATTCCATTGCGGCAGTGTTGCCGCTTCTGGCCGCAAAGCAGCGCCCGACCCACAGGAACGACTGGATGACGTCGGACGCCGAGATCGCTTGTCCGGATCCCAATTGTGCCAGCCGGCTCCGGATCGTCAGGACCGGCAAGCGGCGGTTCAGCCATGCCGAAACGACGGCGGTGCCGCTGCCGAAGGAGAATGACCGGAGATGACCGCCAAGGCTTTCGAGCTCAGCCCCGGCTATACGATCTCGCGCGTTATTCGCGGCGGCTGGCAGCTTGCCGGCGGGCACGGCGCGATCGACCGCCAACAGGCGGTAACTGACCTGATCGCCACCTTCGACGCTGGCATCAGGACCTATGATTGCGCCGATATCTATACCGGTGTCGAAGAGCTGATCGGCGCGGCGCGCCTGCGCCTTGCCAATGAGCGTGGCCTCGACGCTGCCACCAAAATGAAGGTGCACACCAAGCTGGTGCCTGACCTGGAAAGGCTTTCCAATATCAGCCGCGACTACATCAGAGGCATCGTCGAGCAGTCGCTGCGGCGGCTGAAGACCGAGCGGCTCGATCTCGTGCAGTTCCACTGGTGGGACTATGCGCTGCCCGGCTACGTCGAAGCGATGGGCTGGCTCAACGAAATCCGCAGGGAAGGCAAGGTGCGCAACATCGGCACCACGAACTTCGACACGCCGCGGTTGGCCGAGATCCTGGCCGCCGGTGTGCCGCTGGTCAGCCAGCAATTGCAATACTCGGTGCTCGACCAGCGGCCAGCCAACAGCCTTGCAGCGCTCGCCAGCCGGCACGGCGTCAGTTTCCTCTGCTATGGTTCGGTGGCGGGCGGCTTCCTCAGCGAAAAATGGCTTGGCGCTGCCGAGCCGCAGACGCCGCTCGAAAACCGATCGCTGGTCAAATACAAGCTGATCATTGACGACTTTGGTGGCTGGGAGCTTTTCCAGGAGTTGCTTCGCACACTGAAGGCCGTCGCCGACCGCCACGGCGTCGATATCGCCACCATCGCCAGCGCCTGGGTGCTGGAGCAGCCGCAAGTGGCGGCCGTCATCGTCGGCGCCCGCAACCAGGCGCACGCCCTTGCCAATGCCAGAATCATGGACGTCGCGCTCGATGCCGACGACCGGGCGAGGATCGCTGCCGTGATCGCGCAAAGCCGTGGACCGCTGGGCGACGTCTACACATTGGAACGCGACCGTCACGGCCGCCACGGCTCGATCATGCATTACAATTTGAATGCAGGCAGGAAATGAACGCGGCCATGGACGAAAAGCCCTCCTTGCTTTCCCGCGCCAGCGCCGAGGTGGTCGATCTCCACCGCTTCTTCGTCGACTGGTTCAATGCGGCGAGTGCGGACAATGCAGATTTCAGGCGCTTCGAACGCGTCATTGGCGAAGGCTTCTGCATGGTTGTGCCGGATGGCCAGGTCCTCGATCGTGACGCGGTGCTCGACCATGTCAGGGCAAGCCGCGCCACTTGTGACGGCGATTTCACCATCTCGATCGAGGAAATCCGGGCCGGCTGGCAACAAGGCGACACGATCGTCGTCAGCTACATCGAAGCGCAGCAGCGCGCCGGCAAACATAGCCGCCGCCGCTCGAGTGCCGTTTTCACCACAAGTTCATCGGCGCCCAACGGCGTCGAATGGCGACATCTGCATGAAACCTGGCTGCAGATGCCGGAAGGCTGAACAGGCTCAAGACATCAATGAGAGTCGTGCAACGAAAGGGGAACAACAATGAAAAAGACCATACTTCAGATCACCACCGCGCTCGCACTGCTGACAGCGGCCGGCGCAGCGCGAGCCGCCGATTGCAAGATCACCGTCGGCCTCGTCATGGAACTGACAGGCCCGGCCGGCGAGTACGGCCAGGCCGGCGCCAAATCGGTCGAGATGGCCTTCCGCGACATCAACGATGCGGGCGGCGTCCGCGGCTGCGATCTCGCGACCGACACGCGCGACAGCCAAAGCCAGGGCAACATTGCGGTCGACGCCGCGACGCAGCTCGTGCAGGTCAAGAAGGTGCCGGTGATCATCGGCGGCATTATCTCCTCGGTGTCGATCCCGATCCTGACCTCGGTCACCGCTCCGGCCAAGATAGTCCAGGTGTCGCCTGCTTCCTCGTCGCCGACGCTGACGGCGCTCGGGCGCGACGGCAAGACCAACGGCATCTTCTTCCGCACCATCACATCTGATGCGCTGCAGGGCGTCGCTGCCGCCAAATATGCCATCGACAAAGGCTTCAAGAAGCTGTCGGTCATCCACGTCAACAACGATTTCGGCGTCAACATGGTGGCGGAATTTTCGCGCGCCTATAAGGCACTCGGCGGCACCATCGTCTCCGACACGCCCTACAATGAAAAGCAGTCGAGCTATGCCTCGGAAGTGACGGTGGCGATGGCCGGCGAGCCCGACGGGCTTTATCTCGTCAGCACGCCTGTCGACGGCGCAACCATCGCCCGCACCTGGATTTCGCAGGGCGGTGTCCAGAAATTCCTGCTCAATGACGGCATGAACAGCCCGGACTTCATCGAATCCGTTGGCGCGGATTACCTGAAGGATGCGTACGGCACTTCCTCCGGCACCAGCCCGACCGCATCGACCGAGTATTTCACCAAGAACTACAAGGAATTTTCGGGCATCGAACCGTCGAACCCGGCGGCCGACCGGTCGTATGATGCCGGCGCCATCGTCGGCCTGGCCATCGCCATTGCCGGCTCCGAGGATCCGGCCAAGATCAAGGAGGCGATGTACAAGGCGGTCGACCCGGCCGGCACGCCGATCTATGCCGGCAAGGACGAGTTCGCCAAGGCGCTCGGCCTGATCAAGGATGGCAAGCCGATCCGTTACGAAGGCGTCATCGGCCCGGTCGCCTTCGACAAATACGGCGACATCACCGGCCCGTTCCGCCTCTGGAAGATCGTCGACGGCAAGGTGACGACCGACGGCGAAATGACCACGGATGACGTCAACGCCCTGCAGGCGAAGCTTCAGTAAGCCGCCTATGTCTTGTTCGGCATCGATCCCATTCCATTGAGGTTGATGCCGGACACTTGCATGTCCTGTTGCTGGTTAGGCCGGCCTGGAAACGACCACCTTACCAGCCGCCGGCATGATCCAGGGGCAGGCATAGTAATCGGCGATGCGATTTATGGTCCCGCCGGCGGCTTCGATCCGAACCGGATGGGCCGGCTTCCAACCGTTTTCGCCATGGTGAAGCACGAGCAGCACCGCCTGGCCATCGATCTCGCCAATCGCCATTTTCCAGGTCGTCGAGGCTCTTTCATATTCGACGAAGTAAGGTGATTCCGACAGCCTGCCCTTGAAGCAATCCGCGACACGCAATTGTGCGTCGGCGCTGGTCAACGCCCGTACCCCATCCCAGTCGCGGCGGTTGAACAGCTCGACATAGCGGCTGAGCAATTCCAGGAGTTCCGGATCGCGCTGGGGCTCCGAACGGACGATTGGCTCGCCCGACAAGGCGGCCAATTTCGAGCGGCCACGGCTCAACGCAGCCTTGACGCCACCCACGGTCGAGCCGACGAGATCGGCGATCTCTTCCAGCGAACAGTCGAAGACGTCCTTGAGCAGGACGCAGGCGCGTTCCTTGGGCGGCAGGTGGATCACCAGCCGTTCGATCGCGCGATCCGCGCCCTGGCCCGCCGGCTCGACCGGCAGGATGATCTCGTCGTCGGCGAAATTGGCCTCCGCATGCTGACGCACCTGCCGGCTTCGCAGAAAATCGATGCAGCGATTATGTGCAATGCGAAACAGCCAGGGGCGAAGAGCACTCGCATCGTCCAGCTTCTCGATCTTCCGATGGGCCCCTCGAACAGCGCCTCTTGCATCACGTCTTCGGCGTCGAGCGTTGAACCGGTCATGCGTGCACAGTAGCGGTGCAGCCGTCCATGCAAATGCGCGACTGTCTCCAGGAAGCCGGCGTAGCGGACGTCGAAAAGCCCGGTCGGGTCAAGTCCTGGCTGCATCTTCATGGCATACGGATCATAGCGGGACATAGGTCAGCGTAATGACCCCGTTCTTGAAACGGTGCGTATCTATAAGCTCCAGCTTGACCAGGGACGGGTCGACATCCTGGAAAGCGCGTTTGCCAGGGCCGACGCGGGTCGGCACGATCGAGAGTTGATACTCGTCGACAAGCCTGTTGGCGAGCAGCGTCTGGTCGAGATTGCTCACTCCATACTTCAATATGTTGCCGCCGGTTTGCTGCTTGATCCTGGCGATTTCGGCAGCGACGTCGCCTTCGATCAGCGATGCGTTCCAGCTCACTGCCTTGAGGCTGCGCGACGCGACGAGCTTCTTCAGCCCGTTCATGCGGTCCATGTACTTGCTGCCTTTGACCTGCGGCCAACGCGCCGAAAACATTTCGTAGGTGACGCGGCCGAGCAGGAAAAAATCCGCCTCGCCGGCCTTTTCATAGGAGTGTTCCTTCATCTCCTCGTCGAAGAACGGTGACGCCCATTCCATTGGTGCTTCGATGACGCCGTCCAGCGAAATGAAGCTGCCCACGATCAATTTTCTCATCGCGTGTCTCCGGTTGCGCAACAGGCATCCCGTCGGATCCAAGAACCGGCGCAAACGAACCGGCCGGACGGATGACCACGGGATGCAGTGCCTAAGACGTTTCCGGTTCGACTTTGGATACGTGAGAATCGTTTGAGCTAATAAAGCGGCTTGGCCATGTGCCGGGGCGTCGGCCACTCCGTCGTAATCCCCGGCTGCACCGGCCGCTCGAGATAAGTCGAGAGCACGACGTAGCTTCGCGTCGAGGTGACGCCGGGTGTTTCGTAGAGGCGCGACAGCAGGCCCTCGAGCGCCCGCGTGTCCTCGGTGCGGACCTTGATCAGCATGCATGTGTCGCCGGCCACCGAATGGATCTCCTCGACTTCGGGGTGTTCGGAGATTGCCATCAGCTCCGGCGTCTTTCCCCACCCCTTGGTGTCGATATGGACGAAGGCAAGCAGCGGCTTGTGCACCGCCTTGGGATCGATGATGACCGCGGTGTTGCGGATGGCGCCGCTGCGCCGGAGGCGCTTGACGCGTTCATGGGCTGCCGGCGGTGAAAGGCCGACGCGGTCGCCGAGCTCGGCATAGCTGATCGTGGCGTCGTCGACCAGAACGCCTAATATTTTTCGGTCGGTTGCATCGATATCGCGTGCGGCGGGCCTGTTCTGCGGAATGCCATCTGTTTCTTCATCCATATTAAAATTCCCGATTGATGCAGAATTTAATACGGCCATTATCGCCGTATGTCGAACAGTGATCAAGTCACAACATTTACAGCAAGGCCGCCTATCCCGGCGCTCGCTTACCTCCTCACCGGATGCATTGCCGTGATCGGCTCGAACTCGCTGGTGCTCGGTCCGATCGCGCCGGCGGTGGCCGCGTCCTTCGGCACAAGCGTGCCGGCGGTCATGATCGCGTCGGCCGCGTTCGGGCTCGGGACGTCGGCAAGCGCCTTGTTCCTGGCGCGCTATATCGATCGGCTTGGCGCCCGCCGCATGCTGCAAGGGGCGTTGCTGCTGCTGGCGATAGCGCTCGTCGCCAGCGCCGCTGCGCCGACCGTGACGGCGCTGGTCGCGGCCCAGCTTCTCGCCGGCATCGCTGCAGGTGTCGCCATGCCGGCAATCTATGCCAGCTCCGCCGCGATTGCGCCGCCCGGTCGTGAAAGCGGCACCATAGGCGTCGTGCTGACCGGCTGGACGCTGAGCATGGTCGCCGGCGTTTCGCTGTCGGCCGTACTTGCCGATCTGGTACATTGGCGCGCCGTTTTCGCGACGGTCGCGGTGCTCGCAGCACTCGCATTGGCCAGCCTGTCTCTGACCTCGCTCAGCGATGTCAGGAAGAGCGGCCCGGCGCCGACGCCACTGGGCGCCTTGAGCGTTCCGGGCATCGTGCCGCTTCTGGTTGCCTGCGCCGCCTTCATGACCGCGTTCTACGGCATCTACGGCTATCTTGGCGATCACCTTCACAATGGCTTGGGACGGCCGGTCAGTGCCAATGGGCTTGCCGCGCTCGCCTATGGCGCCGGCTTCGGCGCGGCGGCACTTCTTGACGGCGTTATCGACCGCTTAGGCGCGCGGCGTGTCATGCCATTTGCCTATCTGCTTGTCGCGGTCGTCTATGTAGTGATTGCCGCGGCAAGCAGTAGTTTTCATCTGACCGTAGCGGTGATAGCCGTCTGGGGCCTTGCCAATCATTTCGGGCTGAACGTCCTGGTGATGCGCCTGTCGGCGCTCGACCCTGCGCATCGCGGCACGATTATGGGTTTGAACAGCGCGGTGACCTATCTTGCCGTGTTCGTCGGCACCACGGCGTTCGGACCGCTCTATTCCACGTTCGGTTTTGCAGCATCGGCGGTGATTGCAGCTTTGCTCATGCTAATCGCTGCTGCGGTAGCGGCGTGGCGTTCGCCGAACCTATAGCGCAGCAAGGCTTGCGTCTCGGTCCCGTCCTTCGATAGATGCTTGGCGGATGAACAATACAACGCTTGAGACAACCGCCGATCCCTTGCCGCACGAGTTGGCTTTTCTTGGAGAGCGGCTTGCGGCGTTCAACGACAGTGATGTCGGCGCCTCCTGCAGGAAGGCATTGGCCGTGTTCGTGCGCGATGAGCACGGCGCTATTGTCGCCGGCATCTCGGGATATACAGCCTGGGGCTGGCTCTATGTGCAATGGCTCTGGGTCGATGAAAAACTGCGCGGTCACCGCATGGCCGGCAGGATGCTCGAGGCGGCCGAGAGGGAGGCGATCGCGCGCGACTGTCACGGCGCCTGGATCGACACGTTCAATCCCAAGGCCGCCAAGGCCTATGAGCGCCAGGGCTATCAGCCCTTCGGCGTGCTTGCCGATTTTCCCGTCGGCCGCAGCCGCATCTTCCTGCAGAAGAAGCTGAAGCCTGACTAGCCGGCAAGGCGTCCGCCGCACATCGGCTTTGGCACGCCGGTCGTACTGGGGAAGCTGATCGGCAAGCCCCTGAGCACGCGCACTGCCAGGAACGCAAAACACTCCGCCTCCACCGCATCGCCCTTCCAGCCAAGCGCCTCGGCCGGAACCGCTTCGACGCCAGCGCGGCTGGCAAGCATGGCCATGATCGTTGGGTTGTGTCGACCGCCACCGCTGACCACCAGCCGCTTCGGCCGGCGCGGCAGAAGATCGAGCGCCTTGCCGACGGCGGCCGCGGTGAAGGCCGTCAGCAGGGCTGCGCCATCCTCGGCGTTCATTCCGTCCGCCATCGAGGCGCCGAAATCGAAACGGTCCAGCGATTTCGGGTAGGGTTTGGTCAAATACGGATGCTGCAGGAGCTTGGCCAGCCGTGCCTCGTCGACCGTGCCGGCGCGGGCAAGGGCGCCGTCGCGGTCCATTTCGCCGAGCCCCTTCGATTTGATGAAATCGTTCAGCGGTGCGTTGGCGGGCCCGGTGTCGAAGGCAACAACATTGTCCGTGCCGTCCCACCAGGTGATGTTGGCGACGCCGCCGAGATTGAGCACCGCCGTGTCGCCGGTGGCGTCGGCTTCGCGCAGCAGCGCGGCGTGATAGGCGGCCGACAGCGGCGCGCCCTGGCCGCCGGCGCGCATGTCGGCCGAGCGGAAGTCATAGGCGACTTTGGTGCCCAAGATGGCATGCATCAGCTCGCCGTCGCCGAGTTGGCGGGTCTGGCCCAGTCGGCCCACTTGCGGGGCACGGTGCAGCACGGTCTGGCCATGGAAGCCGACGACGCCGATATCGGCCATGGTCAGACCGTGACTTTCGACAAGATCCTTGACCGCGGCGGATTGGGCGCGCGTCAGCGCCTCCTCTGCCTCACGAAAAATCGCCGGTTCCGGTCCGGTGAAATTCCAGATCCTGGCCTGGCGCAACGTCTCCTCCAACAGACTGCGGATCGACCTGGGGTAAGGCGCCAGCGTGTAGGTACCGAAATCCACGATCCGTTCGCCGTCGGTCTTGATCAGCGCGACGTCGATATTGCCGTCCAGCACGGTGCCGGTCATCAGGCCGACGGCCCACATGGGTTCGCCATTTTTCGCAATCATGGTTGTCAGGCTCCGTTGACGAGATCGCCGACCGCTTGGCGAAGCGCTGCGATCCCGCTGTTGAAATGACGTGTCGGATGGATCCGGTTGGTGAGCAAGGTCCAGGCTCTGCCTTTGTCGAAGTCGACCCACAGCCCGACCCCGGTAAAGCCGGTATGCCCGATGGTTTCGGGGCTGCATAACCGGCCGCCGGACCAGCCTTCGTAGGGTCGCTCCCAGCCATGGGTGCGGGTTGCCGACAAGGGCGTGCGCATTAGCGCGATCGAACGCTGCGACGCGCCGGTCCCGTCCAGCAGCCCTTGCGCAAAGTCGAGGACCGAAGCCGCCGTTCCGAACAGGCCGGCGTGACCGGCACCTTGCAAGGCCGAGCAATTGTCGTCGTGGACTTCGCCGCAGAGCACGCGATGGCGCCATGTGCAGTCTTCGGTCGCCGCCGCTTGATCCGGTTCGGCGGAGAACGCGAAGCCCGGACGGGGATCTATGTCGCGAATGGTCTTGCCAGACAGGCGCTCCAGGACGAAGCCGAGCAGGATGAAGTTGATATCGGAATAGACCGGCTCGCCAGCCTGCCACTCGCGCTGCAGGACAAAGGCGCGCAACAGCTCGGGATCTCGGCCATAGGTGTAGATTGGCGCGACGGCGGGAAACGGTGTCTGATGGCCGAGACACTGGCGAAACGTTACGTTCCGTTCCCAGGCTTTTTCGTCATATTGGCGAAGGTCGGCCAGGACGGAAATCAGCGGCGCGTCGAGGTCGATGACGCCTTCTTCCGCCAGTGCCAGGATACGCGACGTGGTGAAGATGACTTTGGTCAGGGATGCCAGGTCGAACCATGTCCCGACATGCATCGGCCGTATCTTGGGCACGACTTGGGCTGAGCCGATTGCCCGGACGATGCGTTCGCCGTCCCCGTCAACTATGCCGAGCACGCCGCCCGGAATGCGCGATGCGGCCACGGCCGCTTCGAGCGGGGCGAATGTGCGGGAGAAGAAATCATGGTCGATCAACTACGCCTCCGTTTGGAAGGCAGCGATGGGGCTGTCCCTCCGGCCTTTCATATCCTTGGGCGACAATCATCACGCTTCCACCCGTGCTCTATGATCCGGCCCGAATTGCTGCCAATTAGCCGGGCCCGGCTCAAACCCCAGCGGACGCACGAGCGAGGGGACCTGGCGCGTGTCCAGCTCGAAACGTTCATGCCGCCGGTCTATAGTAGGAACGGCCGCGATAAGCTGTTTGGTATAGGAGTGCTTCGGCTCCGAGAGCACCGATCTGGCATCGCCGATCTCGACAATCTGGCCGGCATAGATGACCGCGATGCGATGGGCGATCCGCTCGACGACAGCCATGTCATGCGAGATGAACAGATAGGCCAGCCCGAATTCACGCTGCAGCTCGATCAAAAGCTCCAACACCCTGGCCTGCACCGACACATCGAGCGCCGAAACCGCTTCGTCGAGGACGACAACCGAAGGATTGAGCATCAGCGCGCGAGCGATGCACAGGCGTTGCCGCTGGCCGCCGGAGAATTCGTGCGGATAGCGCTGCAGGCTGTTTTCCGGAAGGCCGACGCGTTTCAGCAGCGCGGCCATTTTCGCCCGCGTTTCAGCAGTTATCCGTCCGCCGGTAGCGATCACCGGCTCCGCGAGGAGGTTTTCGACGGTGAGTCTGGGATTAAGCGAGCCATAGGGATTCTGGAACACCATCTGCACGGGAAGGGCGCTCTGCCCGGCGGCGGCCTTGCGCGCGCTGGCCGAGATTGTGCCGCGCGTCGAGCGCACCAGCCCCAGAATCGCGCGGGCGGTGGTGGACTTTCCGGAGCCGCTCTCGCCGACGACCGCCAATGTCTCGCCCGGCATTAGCTCGAAATCCACACCGTCCACGGCATGGACGGCACCGCTGGTACGGCTGAGAAAACCACCCTTGACCGGAAATCGCACTACGAGGCCATCGACCTTCAGCGCCGGCTCGGCAGCTTTTTGCTTTTCGCGTTGCGCGTCCCTGCGTGTCGCGCTGCCGCCGGCGAAATGCGGAACCGCATGTAGCAGATGCCGCGTATAGGGATGCTGCGGATCGTCCAATATCTGGTTCAATGCGCCCTGCTCGACAGCTTCTCCGCCTTGCATCACCATCACCTTGTCGGCGATGCCTGCAACCAGACCGATGTCGTGGGTGATGAAGATCATCGACATCCCGGTTTCCTGCTTCAACTCGGCGAGCAGCGCCATGATCTGCGCCTGCACCGTAACATCCAGCGCCGTCGTTGGCTCGTCGGCAATGAGCAGGCGCGGGTTGCACGCGAGCGCCATGGCGATCATCACCCGCTGCAGCATGCCGCCCGACAGCTGGTTGGGCGTGTATTTCAGCCGCCGTGCAGCGTCGGGAATACGGACGCGGTCGAGCGCGTCCTTGGCCGCCGCCGTTGCTTGTCGTCCGGTCAGGCCGCGATGCAGGCGAAATGATTCCTCGATCTGCCAGCCAATGGTCAGCACCGGATTGAGCGAGCTCATCGGCTCCTGGAAGATCATGCCGATTTCGCCGCCGCGGATCTTCGTCAATTGCGGCTCGGCTGCGGCTGTCAGGTCGAAGGTGCTGCCGTCGGCCCGCCTCAGCTTGATCGACCCGCCGGTGATGCGGCCGCCGCCATAATCGACAAGGCGATTGATCGACAGCGCCGTAACCGATTTGCCCGAGCCGCTTTCGCCGACGATGGCCAGCGTTTCGCCGTCGGCGAGATCGAAGCTGACGCCGCGCACGACCTCATTGGCTTGCGGGTTGCGGCCGAAGCCGACGCGCAATCCGCTGACGGACAGCAGCGGGATCATGCGATCGATCTCCGCATCTTCGGGTCGAGGACATCGCGCAACGCATCGCCGAGCAGGTTGAAACCGAGGATGCCGATCATGATCGCCACGCCCGGGAAGATCATCAGCCAGGGAGCTGTCTCCATCAGATTGCGGCTGTCGCTCAGCATCAGGCCGAGCGACGCGGCGGGCGGCTGCGTGCCGAGCCCGAGGAAGCTTAAGCCGGCTTCGGTCAGCAGTGCCCAGGCCAGCGCCAGCGTCACCTGAACCGTCAGCGGCGCTACCAGATTGAGCAGCAGATGCCGTGTTACGATATAGCCCGCACTGCTGCCGAACGTGCGGGCCGCGTCGACGAACTCGCGCGCCTTGAGCGACAGAGCCGGACCTCGCACGACGCGCGTGAAGATCGGTGTGTAGACGATGGCGATGGCAATGACGCTGGTCGAGGTTCCCGGTCCCGCAACCGCGACGATCAACAGCGCCAGCAGGATCGCCGGGAACGCCAGCACAACGTCCATGATGCGCATCACCAGGCCGTCCCAGCGGCGCCCGAACCAGGCTGCCGCCAGCCCGAGCACGGTGCCGGCCAGTGTCGCGACGGCGACCGAAAAGAAGGCCACGATGAAGGACTGGCCGATCCCGGTCATCAGCCGACTTGCGACATCGCGGCCGAACAGGTCCGTGCCCATCCAGTAGGTGCCGTCAGGCGCATGCAGTCGCTCGACCCGGTGCTGCGTCAGCGGATTGTGCGGCGTCAGCCCCAGCATGCCAAGCACGGCAAGCAGCAGATAAAGCGCAACGATCGCACCGCCGATGCGGCCGCTGGGATGCGCAAATATAGCCCGCAATGTCGCCATCAGTGCTCGCTTAGCCGGATACGCGGGTCGAGCGCGACATAGGCAAGGTCGACGAGGAGATTGACGATCATGAAGTTGAAGGCGATGAACAGCACGCTCCCCTGCACCAGCGCGTAGTCGCGCTGCAGGATGGCATCCAGCACCATGCGGCCGAGACCGGGCAGCGCATAAATTTGCTCGACGATGACAGCTCCGCCCAGGAGGTAGCCGAACTCTATGCCGCTCAGCGTCACGACCGGGATGAGCGCGTTGGGCAAGGCATGCCGCCAGATGACGCCGCGCGCCGAAACGCCCTTGCTGCGCGCCGTCCTGACATAGTCGTCGCTGAGCACATCGAGCATCGCCGAACGCGATATGCGGGTCACCGAAGCCGCGAAGGCAAATCCAAGCGTGACCGCAGGCAGCAACAGCTGGCCGAGATTGCGCAGCGGATCCTGCCACAGCGGCGAAAACTCGCCCATCGCCGGCAAAACGCCAAACCCCGCCGACAGTGTGTAGATGATCAGCAGGGCAAGGACGAAGTTCGGCGTCGACTGCCCGATCATTGCGACAACGCGCACGCCGAGGTCGGACAGCTTTTCGTTATGGGTGGCGGCAAAGATCCCCGCCGGCATACCGACAAGCAGGGCGATGACCATCGACAGCAGGGCGAGTTCCAACGTTAGCGGGAAACGCTCGAGGATGACGTCGAGCACCGGCCTGCCATAGGTGGACGAAATGCCGAGATTACCTTGGAAAAGACCAAGCAGCCAGCGCCAGTATTGGATGAACCAGGGCTGGTCGATGCCGAAATAAGCTGCAAGCGCATCGCGCTGCTGGGGCGTCAGCAGGCCAGCTTCGGTCCCCAGCATTGCCGTGATCGAATCGCCCGGAACCATCCGGATCGCCAGGAACACCACGATGGACACGCCAAGCAGGACGAGAGGGAAGGTCGCCAGTCGCCGCATCAGATAGTTCACGCGAAGAATATCCTCTCGTCCGGCATCAAAGCAGCTACTGGATCGTCACCTTGGCGAGGCTGAACAGCGAGCCTGTCGGCACCGGTTCGAATCCTGCGATATTCTTCTGCTGTGCCGTGTAGCTGTAGGACGTGTAGAGCCAGATCCAGGGCGACATCTCAGTGATGTGCTTCTCGAAGTCGGCGAAGATCGCTTTGCGCGCTGCCGGGTCGGTCTCGGTGCGGCCCTTCTGCATAAGACTGTCCAGCGTGTCGTCGATATAGTTCGCCACCTTCTGCAGATTGCCCGTCTTGGTCCAGTAGCGGTTGTACATAGTGTAGGGATCGGCCCTGCCGCCGTTCAGCGCGACGGCCATGTCGAAATCGCCCTTCAGCCAGGCGTCGACATAGACGTTGAGCTCCATCATCTTGATGTCGAGCTTGACGCCGATTTCTGCGAGTTGCGATTGGATGACCTGGGCTTCCGCCGCTGCCGTCGGCGGCTCGCCGGTGGCGCCGATCACGGTCGCCGAAAAGCCGTCGGCATAGCCGGCTTCGGCCATCAACTGCTTGGCCTTCTCAATGTCGCGCTTATAACAGAACAACTGCTTCGGATCGGTCGCCAGTGCCGGGATGGTCAGCGGGCCGGTGACCTTGCCTTCGCCGAGCGAGGCGGTGTCCAGCACTTCCTGCCGGTCGATGGCGCAGGAAATCGCCTGACGCACCTTGAATTCGGTCATCGGCTTGCGGGAGGGATTGAGCTGCAGCACGTGATAGGCAAGCACCGGCACACGGTTCAACTGCAGGCTGGCTTCCTTGGGCACCAGCGTGGCGACAAGCGGATCGTTGAGCAGCGCAAAATCGATCTGCTTGGTGCGCATCGCCGCCAGGATCGCCGTCTCGTCCGGCAGCACGCTGATTTCGATGCCGTCGACGCCGGTCGCGCCGCCTGCCCAGTCCTTGTTGGCGACAAGCACTTCCTTGGAATTCGGATCCCATTTTTCGAGCTTGAACGGACCCGAGCCGATCGTTGTCGTGCCGATCGAGCCGGCCGCGATTTCGCTTGCCGGGACGATCGCCGCATTGACGTCGCTCATCGCCGTCAGGATCGGCACGTCCGGCTGCGAGAGGTGGAACACGACGGTGGCGGGATCGGGCGTGTCGATGCTGGCGATCGAGAGAAAGTTGGCGCGCGCCGCAGCACCCGTCTTCTCGTCGAGTATGCGCTCGAACGATGCCTTGACGTCGGCCGAGGTCACGGCGGCGCCGTTCTGGAATTTTGCTTTCGGATTGAGCTTGAAGCTCAGCTCCTTGCCGTCCGGCGAGAACTGCCATGAATCGGCAATCGCGGGCGTGATTTGCAGATTTGCGTCGAGCCGCACCAGCGGTTCGTAGATCAGCTCCAGCAGCCGCAGTGAGGAGAATGCCGTCTGCTTGTGCGGATCAAGACCAGTGGCGTCCTGCGACCACGCCATATGCAGCGTCGCCGCACTCGCCTGCACCGGTAGCGCGGCGATGCCAACCATTGCCGCGAGCGTCATGCCGGAAAGCAGTTTCTTGCCAATGTGCCGTACCATTGTCGTCTCCCATTATTGTTAAACCAGATGCCTTGCAGTTCCCCGGACCGCTTCAAAGGGACACACGCCCCGGAACATCGGCCCAGTATCCATGCGGTCTTACACGGTCTTTTCGCCTATCGCCTTGCGCAGGAAACCTCCCGCGTTGGCAAGCGCCTTACGTGCTTCTTCGACACCCATGCCGGTGATCGTTACCAGGATTGCCAGTTTTACATCATTGCCGGTCTGGTCGAGTGACTGTCGTGCCTGCTGTGCCGCGCAGCCGGTCGTCTGCATCACGATCCTGACCGCCCTTGCGACAAGCTTCTTGTTGCTTGGATTGAGGTCAACCATCAGGTTCTGATAGCTCTTGCCGATGCGGATCATGCTGGCGGTGGACAGCATATTGAGCACCAGCTTTTGCGCGGTTCCCGATTTCAGCCGGGTCGAGCCGGTGAGGACCTCCGGGCCAACCACCGGAGAGATGCCAATATCGGCAATGCCGGCAATGGTTGATCGAGGATTGCAGGACAACGCCACGGTGGTGGCTCCCACTTCCTTGGCATAGGTCAGGCCGCCGATCACATATGGTGTGCGTCCGCTGACAGCGATGCCGACCACCACGTCGTCGGCGGTCAGCTTGATGTCCTGCAGCGCCTTTATTCCCTGTTTCGGATCGTCCTCGGCGCCTTCCGCAGAGTGCACCAATGCGTCGACGCCGCCGGCGATCAGGCCCACCACCATGTCCTCGGGTACGCCGAAGGTCGGCGGACATTCCGAGGCGTCGAGGACGCCGAGCCGGCCGCTGGTGCCAGCCCCCATATAGACAAGGCGTGCACCGTTCTGGAACGCGCTCACGATCCGGTCCACGGCCGCAGCAATATCGGGGATGACCTTCTCGACGGCTGCCGCAACGCCTTTGTCCTCGTCATTGATCTTGCGCAGCACCTCGAGGGTCGGCAACAGATCGATGTCCATGGTTTTCGGGTTCCGGTCCTCGGAAACCAGCCGCTCCAGCTCCGACATCAACCCTTGTTCGACCACTTCGCTTACTTTCAAGTGCGACTGCGAGCAGGCCTGTGATGCCCGCGGCAAGCGGCGTCCAGTGCCTGCACCTGGCCGTCGGCTCCGTACCGGCTGCGCCGGTTCTGTTTCGTTAACTTTTTAGAATTCGATATTCCCTTTGTCAACGGAAAGTAGGAATATTATATTCCTTGCGGAGCAAGGCATCACTGGCGGCAGAGGGATTTTCTGGCCAGGATTATGGCTCCCGAAACCGCATCGCCGTCGGCCGGCTTCAGCCGTCGGCGGACGTCGGGAGCGAGCCATGGCTCAAGCGGGCTGGACAACCCTCCGAGCAACGTAACCCGCGGCGCGCCTTTTTCGAACAGCACCCGCACGAAGGTGTCGATCTGCTCGGCAGCGCCTTGCACGATCCGCCGACCGGCCGGATCGCCCTGGTCGGCATGGCGGATCACCATCGGCGCCATGGCGGCATAGTTCGTCGCGCTGGCGCGGTCCATCCAGGCCACCGCCTCGAACGGATCGTCCTTGAAGCGCTGCATCACCTCGGCCAGCAGCGCCGTCCGCTCATGCCGGCCGTCATGGGCTCGCAAGGCAAGCTGCACTGCCTTCAGTCCGAGATCGGCGCCGCTGCCCTCGTCGGAAATCGAAAAACCGTAGCCGCCGACGCGCAGGTCGCGCCCTTCGACAAAGCCGAGCCCGATCGAACCGGTCCCGGCTATGACGATGGCGCCGTCTTGACCCGAATGCGCGCCAAGGCAAGCCGCGACGCCGTCGCTGACGAAGTCGATGCTCGCAAAGGGTTGTTCGATGCCATGAAACGCCTCGAGCGCACCCTTACGGCCGATGCCGGCAACACCGATACCCGCGCGGATCCTGGCGATTTCCGCCGCCGCGAACCCTGCCTCTTCGATCGCCGCGCCAAAGGCTTTGGCAATCGAGGCCCAGGCCACCTCTATACCGAGTCGCGTTGTCGCCGGGCCCGACAGGCCTTGCCCGAGCACGGTTCCTGCCTCGTCTTCGATACGCGCCCGGCAGCCGGTTCCGCCGCCATCGACGCCCAGGAAATAATGCGGAGACGCCCCACCGGCACTCATTGCCTTATTCGTTCGATCTGGGCGCCGCACAGCCGGAGCTTGCGGTCCAACTGCTCGTACCCGCGGTCGAGATGATAGACGCGATTGATCGTCGTCTCGCCCTCCGACACCAGCGCTGCCAGCACCAGCGAGACGGAGGCGCGCAGGTCGGTCGCCATCACTTGCGCGCCCTTCAGCTTCTCGCCTCCGCGCACCAGCGCCATGGTGCCTTGCAGCTTGATATTGGCGCCGAGCCGCATCAGTTCAGGCACATGCATGAAGCGGTTCTCGAAGATCGTCTCGCGCAACAGCGAAGCGCCCTCGGCACAGCACATCAACGCCATGAACTGCGCCTGGAGATCGGTCGGAAAGCCCGGATAGGGCTCCGTCGTCACGTCGACCGCCTTGAGCGGCCCGTCTCTCGATACGATCAGCCCGCGGTCGCCCGGCCATATTTTCACACCGGCTGCTTCGAGCAGCTGGACGACGGATGCCATGTGCTCGAGCCGCGCGTGGGTCAGCTCGAGCTGACCGCCGGTGATGGCCGCTGCGACGGCATAGGTGCCGGCCTCTATCCGGTCCGGGATGATGTCGTGCGTGGCGGCGCGCCAGTCTGTGCTGCCCCCGATCAGGATGCGGTGCGTGCCGGCGCCCTCGATTCGCGCGCCCATGTCGTTCAGGCAGGCGGCAAGATCGGGCACCTCCGGCTCGCGGGCCGCGTTGAGGATCTCGGTCTCGCCGTTTGCCGTCGTCGCCGCCATCATCGCCGTTTCGGTCGCGCCGACCGACGGCGAGCTCAAAACGATGCGCGCGCCTTTCAGTCCGCCCGGCGCAGACGCGACGATCAGTCCGTTTTCGATCGCGATATCGGCGCCAAGTGCGGCAAGTGCGGCGACATGCATGTCGACCGGCCTTGCGCCGATCGCGCAGCCGCCAGGCAGCGAGACCCGGGCATGGCCGAAGCGGGCAAGCAGTGGACCGAGAACCAGCACCGTCGCGCGCATGCGCCTGACGGTATCGTAGCTTGTCTCCCTGGAAGCGGCAGCACTGGTATCGATTATGGCGGCATGCGCCGATCTGGTGACTTCGGCCCCATGAAGGCCGACGACGCCAAGCATGTTGTCGACATCCGTCACCTCAGGCAGGTTGGTCAGCTGCAGCGGATAGGGGCTGAGCAACGCCGCCGCTATTTGCGGCAAGGCCGCGTTCTTGGCGCCGGAGATCGTCACCGCGCCCTCAAGCCTGTGCCCGCCGACGATCCGCAATTTGTCCATGGCTCTGACCTAATCCCGAGCTGTCGGCGAGTCTACGATCTTTCATGTCCGAATCGTCGACATGCCCGAAGGCTGGGCCGCAACCGCACCAGTCGAGATTTGATGGTTCATTCTTGGCTGTCAATCAGAGACGGAATAATTTATTCCTTGGCTTGGCATTGTCGATGACAGGCAATGGAGGAACGCATGTCCGTCCTGAAGAAGATCGAGGCCAAGCTCGAAGTCATGGCGCCCGGCGACCGCGAGATCGGTCGGTATATCGTCGATAATCCCGACCAGATGCTCCGCCTGTCGACGGCGGCGCTTGCCGCCGAGATCGGCCGCAGCCAGTCGAGCGTCGTCAAGTTCAGCCAGAAGCTCGGCTATTCCAGCTATCAGGAGCTTAAGCTCGCCGTCAGTGAGGCCAAGTCGCAGGAATGGCACGTGCCGGCCGGCATGATCCACGGTTCGATCGAGGTCGACGACAGCTATCTGGTCATCATGCGCAAGCTGATCGGCAGCAAGCTCTTGTCGATGCAACAGACCGTCGCGGCCAACACCGAGCAGGAAATCGGCAAGGCCCTCGAAGCGTTGAACGCTGCGCGCCGCATTCATTTGGCCGGCGTCGGCGCATCCTCGCTGGTGGCGCGCGATTTCTCATACAAGCTGATGAAGCTCGGCCGCAACGTGCTGCACGACAGCGACAGCCATGTGCAAATGGCCAATGTCTCGACGCTTGGACGAGGTGACGTGGTGTTCGCGCTCTCCTATTCCGGGGCGAGCATCGAAACCCTGCGGATAGCTGAACTTGCCCGCAAACGTGGCACCACCGTGATCGCCGTCACCGGACTTCGCGACAATCCGCTGAGCCGGGTTGCCGACATTCGCCTCCACACGATCGCCGATGAAGAGCGCGCGCGCTCGTCATCGATAACTGCGCGTGATGCACAACTGACGCTGACCGACCTGCTGTTCATCCTGCTAGTGCAGAAGCAGCCTGACGCCAACGAATACGTCCACAACAGCGAATTGGCCGTCTCGGTGCTGAAGGCTTAGTGGTGTTCGCAGTCTCGCGTTAAGGCTCCCTGTTCTCGGAGAAATGCCCGCGCCGTAGGGCCTTCAGCGCGAGCGCGTCCGATAGGTCGACACAAGTGACCTGACCAAATGTGGGCACCCGACCGGAAATGCCCAGGTCCAAACAACTGTTGACAATAGCATCTGTTGTCATATCAACATTCAGTCTCGAATTTGACGGCCGGGTGAGACAATGGACGACCTTGGAGCACAGGAACAAGCGGTTCTCGACCTCATTGCGGCGAACCCATTCGCCGGCCAGCAGGACATAGCAACGGTGCTCGGCATCGCCCGCTCGACGGTCGCGGCCCACATCGTGCAACTCGTCAACAAGGGATATATTCTCGGCCGTGGTTACGTCTTGCCGACGTCCAAGCGCATGGTCTGCGTCGGCGGCGCGGTGCTCGACCGCAAATACCACGCCAAGAAGGATCTGATTTTCGAGACGTCGAACCCGGTCGACGGCTATCGCAGCTTCGGCGGGGTTGCCCGCAACGTCGCCGAAAACCTTGCCCGCCTCGGCGTCGACATAAGCTTCGTCTCGATCGTCGGCGACGATGAAACCGGCCGCTCACTGGTGCGGTATCTGCGCGACCTCGGCGTCGATGTCAGCCAGGTCATCACCACCACGGAACGGCCGACGGCGGAATACGCGGCCATCCTCGACCGCAACAACGACCTCGTGCTCGGCATTGCCGACATGGAGATCTTCGATCTGTTTTCGTCGTCCTATCTCGACCGCTTCTGGCCGCATCTGGCTTCGGCGACATGGGTGTTCATCGACTGCAATCTGCCGGCCGCGACCCTCGCGGCACTGATGTCGCGCAAGCAGGGTGCGCGCTTCAAGCTCGCAGTCGACACGGTATCGGCGCCGAAATCAGCGCGCCTGCCGAAGGACCTGACCGGCATCGATCTTCTGTTCACCAATCATGACGAGGCCAATACGATGCTCGGCATGACGGACGCCGACAGGCGGCTGACGCCGGAGGAAGCAGCGGCAGCGCTGCGCGCGGGCGGCGCCGGCGAGGTGATCGTGACCGTGGGCGCGCATGGATTTGCCGTTGCGACCGAGAGCGGTGTGACGACCATGCACTCCGTCCCGGCGCAGCCCGTCGATATCACCGGCGCCGGTGACGCGATGATCGCCGGCACACTGTACAAGGTGCTTTCGGGTGAGCCGGTCGCTCATGCCGTGCGCACCGGCGCGCTGCTTGCCACACTGACCACCGAGAGCGAATCCAGCGTCCATCCCGATCTGTCGCCGCGCTTCCTTGCCGCCGGCACGTACCGCATTCCTGCCTGAAAGCGAGATGATATGAAACCTTTCCTTGTCCACCTGAACGATGAAGTCGCTGCTGCGCTTGATGAAGGCCGCGCGGTGGTGGCATTGGAATCAACGATTATCACCCACGGCATGCCATATCCGGCCAATCTGGAAACTGCCCGTGGTGTCGAGACCGTAGTGCGTGAAAACGGCGCCGTGCCCGCCACGATCGCAGTGGTCGCCGGCAAGATCAAGGTTGGCCTCGACGACCGTGAACTGGAAGAGCTGGCAGCGGCAAAGGGCGTGGTCAAGGCTTCCGGGCGCGATCTCGCCGCCATCATGGTGCGCGGCGGCTCGGCCGGAACCACCGTCTCGGCGACGATGCGGATCGCCGCTTTAGCCGGGATCGGCATTTTTGCGACCGGCGGCGTGGGCGGCGTGCATCGCGGCGCCGAAGCCACTTTCGATATCTCCGCCGACCTGACCGAACTCGGCCAAACCGGCACGACCGTCGTCTGCGCCGGAGTTAAGTCGATCCTCGATATTGCGAAGACGCTGGAATATCTGGAAACTCAGCGCGTGCCGGTGATCGCCTATGGGAGCGATGATTTTCCGGCTTTCTACACCCGCTCCAGCGGGCTCAAGGCCGATCATCGCCTCGACACGCCCGACGAGATCGCGCGAGCCATGCTGCTGCATGACGAGATGGAATCCGGCACCGGCATTCTCGTCGCCAACCCTATCCCCGAAGCGGACGCGCTCGATCCGGCGTTCATCGACGGCACGATCGCAGCGGCCGTGGCTGAGGCCGAGAAGCGCGGCATCGGGCGCAAAGAACTAACGCCGTTTCTGCTCGCACGCATCAATGAGCTTTCGCAAGGCCGCAGCCTGAAGGCCAACATCGCGCTGGTCCGCAACAACGCCGCGCTTGCTGCCCGCATTGCAGTGGCGCATGCGGAATTGAAGAGCGCGACCAGATAGAGACAGCATCCGGCCAGCGCTACCGGCCTTCGATTTCAGCCCGGCGCCAGGTCGAAGATGCGCCCGGCATTGAGGATGTTGTTCGGGTCGAAGGCTGCTTTCAGGCGGCGCATGGCCGCGATCTCGGCGTCGCTGCGCACAAGGTGCAGCCATTCCTTCTTGTCGAGGCCGATGCCATGTTCGGCCGAAACGCCACCGCCGGCGGTGGCAACACCGCGGTACACGATGCCGTATGCGGCCGCCGGATTCGCGGTGCGGACCTGATAATGCAGATTGCCATCGCCGAGATGGCCGAAGACGTAGATGTCGGCGCTAGGGTCGACGGCCCTGATGGCGGCTTCTGTTTCGCCCAGGAAAGTCGCCATTCTCGCCAGCGGGATGCTGATATCGACACCGATCAGGCCTGCCATCGAAAACAGGAAACGGTTGGCCTCCTCCCGCACCGCCCAGAGCGCCCGGAATTCGCGCGGCGATTGCGAGACGACCACGTCGTCGATCACGCCATCTTCAACCGCCTGCATCAGCACCGCGGCAAAACGTTCGCCGTCGCGGTCGGGCTCGCTGCCCTGTATCTCGGCAAGCACATAGACGGGCGAGCCGGCGGGCAGCGGCGCCGGCGCCTCCATGCCGGCGATCATGGCGCCATAGAGCGGTGCGAAATTCACCTCATAGGCCGATAGCAAGGGCCCGAGCTTCCGCCTGAGCAGCGCAAGCAACGTGATCGCCGCGTCCAGCGAAGCAAGCGCGCAGAAGGCATTGATCTCGGTGGCCGGCTTCGGATGCAGCCGCAGGCATGCGCGCGTGACCACGCCGAGCGTGCCTTCGCTGCCGATGAACAATTGGCTGAGGTCGTAGCCGGCGTTGTCCTTCGCCAAACCCTTGAGCGAGGTCAGGATACTGCCGTCGGCAAGCACCGCTTCCAGGCCAAGCACTTGAGCCCGGTACATACCGTAGCGCAGTACGCGGATGCCGCCGGCATTGGTGGCGACATTGCCACCGACGGTGGCCGTGCCGCGCGCTCCGATGTCGACGCCGAACAGCAGGCCGGCCGCATCGGCGGCTTCCTGCACCGCTTGCAGCGGCGCGCCGGCCTCGGCGATGATGGTCGCCGCCTCGCGGTCGAGAGCTTCAACGGAAGTCATGCGCTCCAGCGACAGCACAGCTTCGCCGGGTTGGATGCGAGCGCCGCCGGCAAGCCCGGTCCGGCCCCCCTGGACCACAAGCCTCTGCCCCGCCTCATTGCACAGGCGCAGTATGTCCGACACCTCGCCGGCAGTGCGCGGTCGCAGCACGACCTCCGGCCGCGCACCGGTTTTGCCGTCGGGGTCTTCCCTGTAACGCGGCCCGGCCTCATCTGCCGAGACGATCGCGGACCGATCCAGCCGACCCTCAAGTCGCGACAGAAGCTCGGCGGTTCGCGAGGAGAGGGCGCTCACGGATGCTATTGGCGCGCAGATATCGATGCAACGCACGCGAAGACCGGCGAGGATTGCAGGAGCGGCTTGACGCGAATTTCGCTGGAAAGAAAACATGCGGAAAACCCGCCAAAAATGCAGTCGGTTGCTGTCGCCATGCACCGCTCCTGTAACAGGTCGACCATAGGCGCGGACCGCGTTTTGTCAAACTGTGGCAGTTGGTGGGTGGCTCGACACCTGCGCTTCGGCGCGGACCAGCTTGATATCGGCGGTCGCCGCCCATGCTCCGATATCCGCACGGCGCAAGGCCGCAGCCATCATGTCCGGAAACAGATCCGGCGTGCAGGCGAAGACGGGAATACCAAGGGCTGCTACCGAGCCTGCCATTGTGGGATCGTAGCCGGGCCGGCCTTGATCGGTCAGCGCCAGAAGCACGACGACATTTACGCCGGATCGAACCAGCGCTGCCAGTCGCCGCAGCAAGTCCTGGCCATTACCGCCTTCATAGAGATCGGTGATCAGCACCAGATGCGACTTGGTGGGCCGTTCGATACGGTCGGCGCAATAGGCGACCGCCTGATTGATGTCGGTGCCGCCGCCAAGCTGCACGCCGAACAGCACCTCGACGGGATCGCTGAGCTCTTCGGTCAGGTCGACGATCGCCGTATCGAAGCAGACAAGCTTCGTGCGCACAACCGGCAGCGAGGCCATCACCGCCGCGAAGATCGAGGCGTAGACCACCGAGCTTGCCATCGAGCCGGACTGGTCGACGCAGAGAACGACCTCATCCAGATCGACAAGCCGGCGCTGCTTGCGCATGAAGCCGACCAGTTTCTCCGGCACGATGGTCCTATGCTCGGGTTGATAGTGGCGAAGGTTCGCCGAAATGGTGCGCTGCCAGTCGATATCGCGTGCACGCGGGCGGTTGGTGCGTCTCGATCGATCGAGAGCGCCGCGTATCGCCTCGGCGGTCTTCTGCTCCAGCTTCTGCATCAGCTTGCCGACGATATCGGCAATGATCGTCCGGGCAATGTCCTTGGTCTTGGCCGGCATGACCGAGCGCAGCGAAATCAGGTCGGCGACGAGATTGACGTCCGCCTCGATCGCCTTGAGGAATTCCGGTTCCATCAGCATCTGCTTCAGGTCCAGCCGTTCGAAGGCGTCCTTCTGGACGATCTGGACGACCTGCGCCGGAAAGAAGGAGCGGATGTCGCTCATCCATTGTGCAACGCGCGGCGCCGACCGGCCAAGGCCGCCACGCCGCTTGCGTGGGTCGGCAGAAGCGGCGCTAACGCCGTCGCCGTAGAGAGCGTCGAGTGCCGCCGAAAGCCGTTTATCGTCGCTGGAAAGTGCCCCAGACGTTTCGTCATCGGCGCCGATCGCCAGTCGCCAGCGGCGCTCCCTTCCGCCATCGGCAGTGAGCGGGCCGGGTTCGTTCATTTCGGCCTCGTCATCCATTGCCGGTTTCTCCGTTGAGCAACGGTCCAAGCAGCCCCAGGTGCCGGCGCCATGCCTCGCCGCCATCCGGCGTCGGCGTCACGCCAGCCGGCAAGCGCGCCGCGCGGCCGAGGATCGCTTCGATCAGCCGGCGGCGTTCCATGCTGTCCAGATTGGAAAAGACACGGCGCAGCAGCGGTAGATGCGCAATGAAAGCATCTTCGTCCAGGGATCTGAGCCACCCATCGACCGCACCGCGCAGACCCTCGTCATAAATCAGCCGTTGACCGCCTGTGCTGAAGAAGCCTTCGAAGAACCCGGCCGCGTCAGTGACAGGCGTCCCCGGTGACAGGCGTCGCCCGAGCAGCCCGGCAGCGGCTTCGGCGGACAGGCGACCAGCTTCATACAGCAGGTGTGCGGCGCACCCGGCCAGCAGCGCCGTCGACCGTGACGCCTCCAGTACGGCCGCCAGCCCGTTGCGCCATCCGTCCAGCACGTCTTGGCCGGGTTCGACCAGCCTGATCGCCTCATCGGCCTTGCGCATCGCACCAACCAGTGTCGCGGCGGCCTGCTCATCCAGATCGCGCGCAGCGTAGGGAAGCGCGATCGCACCTTCGACGATCAGCCGCTCCATAAGGCCGGACAGCCGGTCCGTTTGCGTTTTGCGGGCCTCGCCGTAGCGGACAATGTCGGCGAGCGGCGGCACCGACGCCAGGATCTCCAGGCATTCGCTGCTGCGCGCCGCGCGTGCCTCCAACGCCGCGAGGCCGGCAGTCGATGCTTCCGACAGGCCAGCAGTGATGGCGCTCTGGACCAGTGCCGCAAGCGTATCGAGCGTCGCCGCCGTTTCGATCATCTGGATCAGGCGGCCATTGGCAGCCTTTTCGATGGTCGGCCCGTAGATCAGGTTCTCGACCAGACGAACGGCATATTCCGGTTCCCACGCTAGGGTCCACCGCTCGCGGAAGGTGCCACGGCTGCGACCGGCATCGGTCAGTCTGCCCCAATGCACACCAAGCACGTGCAGCCGATGCAGCAATGTCGAGCGAAACAGCCCGCTCTCGCTTCGCAGGTCGACCGACAGTTCCCGCTCCAGCGCCTCGGATTTTAGGCGCGCCGCCTTTTGGCTACGCTGCAGATCCTCGATCAGCGGCGCCAGCGGTGTGTCGGGCGGAATTTCGCCGACGTCCGAACCCAGAAGCAGCTCGGCCTCAACCAACCTCCACAGCAACGCTTCGCCGTTGAAGAGGGCGGCGATCGCGGCGTCGCGCAATTCCTCAAATCCGGGTTTCGGTCGTTCGCGAATCGCGGCAAGCGTCCGGGCGAGCCGCTCCGCTTCGATCAACGAAGCGGTCGAGATCAGGTGACCCTTCGCCCGCAGCACGGCGGCGATCGTCGCAAGCCACAGGGTCGCCGCATCGCGCCGGCCGCGCGTGCGCCAGAGATGCTTGCACCAGCCCGGTGCGACGACGCCTGCGCCATAGCCGTATCCCAGCGCCAGGCGCGGTCCCGTCCACGGTGCCCATGTCATTGTGCTCTTGCGCCGGGCAATTTCCTTGATCAGGACCTGATCGTTTTTCTGAGTGTGGGTGGCCTGCAGCGCCGGCACATGCCATGCCCCGCAGACGACGGCGATCGGTCCGTCGAACTGCTTACGCGCCTTGGCGATTTCGAGCCGCATATGCGCCTCGCGCTTGGCTTCGAACTGCGCGATCGGACCCTCACCATTCCGCAGTGTCGTCATCGCATCGGCGATGGCCGCAAATATGGGGCCGGGTTCCGGATTCTGTTCAATGATATCCGACCACCAGCTTTCGCCGTCCTCATAACCGGCGGCGTGTGCCAGCATGGCTATCGGATCACGCGGAAGCGGAGCCGCGTCACCATCCTCGGGGGCTTGGGTAGCTTCGGTCGCATCGGTTTCCTCCGCGCCACCGATCGCAGCAGTGGTGAACCGTGCCGATGACGGCAGGTCGATAAACTGCAACGTCGCCTTATTGCCCACAGCCCAAAGCGCCGCCTGGTATTCGGGCGAGAACTCGGCAAAAGGCCAGAAGCTTGTCGAAGCCGGATCGTCCTCCGGATAGCAAAGGAGCGCCACAGGCGGCTGCATTTCGGGGCGGGCCAGCATGGGCAGAAGCTCAGAGGCGTCGATCGGCCCCTCGATCAGCACGGCGACCGGGTTCAAATCCTGCAGTGCCTGCACCAGGCTGTCGGCGGAACCCGGCCCGTGATGGCGTATCCCGAAATAGGCAATGTCGCCGTGGCCCATGGCGTCAGATCGCTGCGTTCAGCGCCGCGTAATAGCCGGCATAGTCGGCCCGCTTCTTGAGCACTGTTTCCAGATATTCCTCCAGCACCACCTTGTCCTGCACCGGATCCTTCACGATCGCGCCGACAAGGCTGGCGGCGAGACCTTCGGCGCCGAGCTTGCCACTGTCGAACCACGCCGCCTGGCTGAGCCCGCCAACCATCGTGGCGATCGCTTCTGCGGTCGACAGCGAGCCGGAAGGCGTCTTCAGCGTCACCTTGCCGTCGGCAGTCGCGCCGGAGCGCAATTCGCGGAAGATGGTCAGCACACGGGCGATCTCCTCGCCGACATTTTTCGGCACCGGCAGGTCGAGTCCGCCAGCCATCTCGTCGACCCGTTTGGAGACGATCGCCACCTCTTCGGCCATGTCTTCCGGCAATGGCAGCACCACGACATTGAAGCGACGCTTGAGCGCCGAGGAGAGCTCGTTGACACCTTTGTCGCGGTTGTTTGCCGTGGCGATAATGTTGAAGCCGCGCTGGGCGTAGATCGAGGTGTTCAATTCCGGGATAGGCATCATCTTTTCGGAAAGCACGGTGATCAGCGTGTCCTGCACGTCTGAGCCCATGCGGGTCAGTTCCTCCAGCCGGCAGAGCTTGCCGTTCTGCATGGCTCGGTAGAGCGGCGTCGGCACCAACGCTTCCTGGCTCGGGCCCTTTGCCAGTAGCTGCGCATAGTTCCAGCCATAGCGGATCTGGTTCTCGTCGGTGCCGGCCGTGCACTGCACGATCAGCGTCGAGTCGCCCATAATGGCGGCGGCAAGATGTTCAGACACCCAGGACTTGGCGGTTCCGGGAACGCCGAGCAGCAAGAGTGCACGGTCCGTGGCGAGCGTCGCTACCGCGGTTTCCATCAACCGGCGGCGACCGACATATTTTGGCGTTACCAAGGTGCCGTCACCGGCCTTCCCGCCTAGCAAATAGGTCAGCACAGCCTGTGGCGACAGGCTCCAGCCGGCAGGCCTCTGCCGGTCGTCATCGCGCGCCAGCGCCTGCAATTCCGAAGCGTAGGCCTGCTCGACCGGGAGGCGGATGGCTGCGTTCATTTTGCTGTTCTCCGGATTGGTCATGTGTTGCTTCCAGGCCCCGCCAGTGATGCGTTGAGACGTAGAAGCCCGAGTGAAGGAGCCGCGGGCGGCACGCCCGCCGCGACCATGTCGTCGATCAATTTCGCTGCCGTGGTCGCGGTGGCAAGGAAGCCGATCGTCTCCAGTACATCGTCGAGACCCCGCCGCGCGGCGTCGTCTTTTCCGCCGGCGGCGGAACGCAGTGCGGCGAGCGCCTGTCCATTCGTCAGGTCGTCCCATTCCAGCCAGTCGACATCGATGCCTTCCGCCAGGTTGATCATGCCAAGATAAGTTGTCTCCTTGAGGATCAGCCTGATGAGGACACGCTTTCTGCGGTTGTCCAGGCGCGGCATGAGGTGAAGCACGAACAGCGCCGGTTTGCCGCCTTCGGCGATAAGCGTATCCGCCATCTGCGTAAGGGCGGCTTCGCTCCCTGAGGCGGCGACCATTCGTGCGATCAGGATGTCGGCTTTATTGTCGGCACCGAATTGCCAGCCTCCTATGAATTCGGCTTCCGTAGTGTTGAACCGTTCGGTAAGGTCGACGAGGTTGCATATCTCGAACAGTTCGGCGCGGCGTTGCTCCTGCGCTTGGGATTTTAGTTTTGCTGGAGTGTAGATCGTCCGGCGGCGGATGAAGCCGGATCTGCCTTCAGTGATAAAGGCGGCGAGTTCGGCTACGGGATCGTCCGGTCCACCGTCGCTCGGGCGAACGTGCTCTCCTAATCTTGCCAGCAGCCGGCCAGCCAGTTCGCGCACCTTGCCGGACCTGTCGGCGGAAAGGCTTTTCAGGAAAGGCACGTCCTCGGCACTCAGGCCGAAGCGCATAAGCTCGACCAGCACAAGCCTGACTTCCGCCGGTTCGCCCGAGGCCTTGGCTTCGATCAACATTCGAGCCGATGTCGGGTCGGTACGGCGCATATCGGCAAGGGCCAAGCGTCGCGCGGCGGGATAGAACTCATCCCAGTTTTCCGCAGTCAGTTTCTCTTGTGGGGCAAGCCTTTCCCCGTTCATGCTTGCTTGCCAGTCTATCCATGGTGCGTAGACGTCCGGGCTGTTCTGATCCGAGGGCATCCAGTCCATGGGATGGAGCACAAAGCCGCGGCTGGCGACGAGCGCCGCCACGCGTGCCTTTCGCCTCGCGTCGGCGGCGTGCTTCAGAGCGGCTCTCAACAACGGCCGAAATCGTGGCGGCAGAATGGGCAGGGCAAGTCTGGGCAGCAGCGGACGACGCTTGAGTGTCGTCGGCGCGGCCGGCCGCAGCGCGACGTCGAGCGCTTGTGCTGCGATTGCCAGGAGCCGGCGCTCCTGTTCGTCGGGACTTGCACCGCCGGCGATTGCTTTCCATCCGGCCGGAGCCAGATCGAATGTAGCACCGCCGGTGATCCAGCAATCGCGCATTGCCGCCAGGCCTGTTTGCTCGCTTTCGTTCACGCCAGATCAAGCCTCCCGAACTCACTTTGCGCCGCCAGAAGCTCAAGCCGCGCGCCGTTCCAGAGCGCTGCCGTGGCCGCAAGGCCGAGGCCGAGCAAGGTTTGATCTACCGCGCCGGCGATCGGCAATGCGATCCCCTGCGGTTCATCCTCCGCCTGCCACCATGCCGTGCCCCGATCGTCGAGCAGGATAGCGCCGGGCGGCAGCATGAGGGGACAATCAGCGATCCAGGGCGCGGCGTCCTGATGGGAAGCATGCGTGGCGAGCGGATCCTTCGCGGTGCCAAAAGCAAAATCGGGCCACGCGCCGGGCGCAACCTCCCCCATGCGCTCCACCACGAGGGCGCGGAGCGGCATGCGTGACGGATAAAACACCAGTCGGGCATTGAAACGGTCGCCTGGTGCAAAAGCGTTGGACCGGCGCCCGGCCGAAGCCGGGAAAAAGTCGAGCAGCACGGCAAATTGCGGGGTGGCGCTTTTCAAATCGAGCAGCCACGTCGAATGGCTGACCAGACCATCGCGGCGGCTCTCGATCTTCTCGCCGAGAACTTCCCAGAGGCTTTCAACCTGTCTTGCATCCGGACTGCTGAGAACCTGTTCGCGGGGTTCAGACGTTGATACGAGGCGCTTCAGCTCGGGGTCGTCGGGCTCCGACCGCCACGCCTTGGCCAGCAGCACGAGCTTGCCGAGTTCACGGATTGCGGCATCAGACCGTTCCTCGCTGCGCAGCGCCATCAGCCGCGACGGAATCTCGTCGATACGGCCGGCGAGCGCGGCTGCCTTCATATCGACTAGCCGCGCAGCAATCCGCCGGCAACGGTCGCTGCTGGCGTCGACAAACCCGGACAGACCGAGCCGTAACTGGTCGGCTATCCACTGATCAAGCTCATCGAGCCCAGCCGACACTGCTTCTCGTGTGCTTTCCGCCCGCTTGCGCTGCGCCGCCTCGCGACGCTCCAGCGCCGCGATGTCTTCAACGGCGGTGCTCTCGTCGGCTCGTGCGGCTTCGCCAATGCGCTTGGCTTCCGCGCCGGGTACTGGTTGCGCCGGCTGTGGCGTTGTCTTCCTGCGTCGGCCAAGCCAGTCATTCACCCATTCCGGCGTGGTATTGGCAGCGGCAAAACTGGCTGGCGCGGTGGCGGCAATCCACATCAAGGCCAGCGTGTGCTTGCATGGGAATTTGCGCGAGGGGCAGGTGCATTTGTAGCCGTGATCACCCGTGTCGACCACCACTCGATAAGGATTGGAGCCGGAGCCCTGGCATTCGCCCCAGATGAGCGCCTGCTGCTCATGCTTTTCGAGCCGCGGCCAGTTCGTTCGTTTGGTGAGGTTGGAGGCGGCGCTCAGCGACGCCTGATCGGGAGCAAGCGCCTCAATGGTTTTCAGATCGAATTCCAAGCCGCGCTTCTCCCCGCCCCGACGCAGTATAGATAGCGGTTTGTGAAGAATTATTATAGCTCTGGCATGGTGAAGATTGGCATGCCTTGGCCCTGTTTTGATGGACCAGGACGTGCCTCAGACGCAAATAGTATCGACTGTTATTCGGCGGACAGAACGGGCTTTGGTAGCCGGCGGCCTAGGCGGAAGCGTTCAGGCTCTGCCCTTCAGGAACTCGATCACCATTGCCGCGGTCCAGGTGAAGCGATTGCCGCCGAGCGGCTCGCCGTTGAGGGGATCGTAATATTCGGCAAAACCGCTCTCGGCGATCAGCTCGAGACTGGATTGCGTGATGCGCTGTGCGATTTGGCTGCGGCCGGCGACGGCAAGGCCGTCGGCGATCATGTAGTTGACCACCAGCCAGACCGGGCCGCGCCAGTAGCGCTTTGGGTCGAAGCGCCCATCCTCAGGATCGTGCGACGGGACGATGTAACGCGTTTTGCCGGCGATGCGCTCGATCGTTGCAGCGATGGTCGCTGCCCGGCTTTCCGGGATGGCCGAAAATACCGACAGAATGCCGCCGACCGACGCGCTGTCAACATGCTTTCCGGCCACTCGGTCGAAACAAATGTACTGGCCATGCGCGTCGCTCCACAGCCGTTCCATTGCCGAAAGCCCCTTTTCGGCACGGGCGCGATTGGCTTCTGCGATTTCGGTTTCGCCAAGTGCCTCGGCGAGATCGGCAAGGTCGGCGGCGGAACGGATCAGGATGGCGTTGAAGCCGGGATCGACGACCTGGAATGGCGAGGCATCGTGCAGCCGGGCATTATCCCAGCCAAGCCCGCGGAAATGCTGCAACAGCCAGACATAGCGGTCATACTGTGCCTTGGTTGGACGATGCGCCGGATCGGCGTGCAGGATGTCGCGGCGGGTGTAGGGCTCGACGCCTTCGGTCGGCACGCGCTCGAACGCCTCGTCCCAATCGATCGAGTTGTCGCGGCCGGACTCCCATGGGTGGATTATGGCGACCAGCCCTTCGCCGTCCGGGTCGCGATTTTCGTAGAACCAGCGGTGCCAGGCATCGATTTTCGGCAACAGCGCGCGGGCGCGCTCGGCCGCCAGGGTCTTGTCCTTGGCCTGGTCGAACAAGCGGCGCACGGCAAAACCGGCGACCGCCGGCTGGGTGATGCCGGAGGTGGCAGTCGGGCGGTTGGTTCGCCAGACCTCCGGCCCGGGGAAATAGCCGTCGCTCCAGACATGGAAGACGATGTGCGGCACCATGCCGTCTGGCCATTGGTGGGCGAACAGCGTGTCGATCTCGGTCCAGGCGCGCGCCTCGTCATAGTGGGCAAGGCCGAGCGCGGTCAGGCAGGAATCCCAGTTCCACTGAAACGGGTAGAGCCCCTTGGTCGGTATGGTATAGGTGCCTTGGTCATTTTCCCTGAGCACCTCGACGGCGCGGGCGATGGTTTCGTCGACAGCAAGAGATATCATCGGAGCGTTCGTACTTTCAGAATCGAAGGGGATCAAAGGGCGTTGGTGGTTTCGGGATCGAACCAGCGGACGCGATCGGGTTTGGGCGAAAGCCGCAAGTGATCGCCGACGGCGACCGTGGCATTCGATTCGAGGATGGCGCGGAACAGGCCGCCCTCGACGTCGCAGCTGACCAGCGTGTGCGGTCCGAGCGGCTCGACAACGCGCACGGTGGCGTTAATACCTTCGTTGCCGGCGTCCACATCCTCGGGGCGAATGGCGAATTCTATCGTCTGCTTGTCCGATTTGGGGCCGGGCAGCGTCAGCCCGGCGACGGTCCAACTGCCGTCGGCCGTCTTCGTCGCCGGGATGAAATTCATCGGCGGGTTGCCGATGAAGGAGCCGACGAAGCGGGCCGCCGGATTGCGGTAGACCTCTACCGGCGAGGCGGCCTGGACGATACGGCCCTGATGCATGACGGCGATGCGGTCGGCGAGGCTCATCGCCTCGACCTGGTCGTGGGTAACGTAGATGGTGGTGGTCTTGGACGCCGCGAGCACACCTTTGAGCTCGGCGCGCATTTCGAGCCGCAGCAGCGCGTCTAGGTTGGACAGCGGCTCGTCCATCAAGATCACGTCAGGCTCCATCGCCAGGGCCCGGGCCACAGCCACGCGTTGGCGCTGACCGCCGGAAAGCTGGCCCGAATAGCGCTTCAAAAGCTGTTCGATGTGCATGAGCTCGGCGGTGCGGTTGACGCGCCCGTCGACCTCCTGCTGCGGCAGCTTCTTCATGCGCAGGCCGAAGGCGATATTCTCGAATACCGTCAGGTGCGGAAACACGGCGTAATTCTGGAACACCATAGCGATGCCGCGTTCGCGCGGCGGCAGATGGTCGACGCGACGGCCGCCGATCCAGACCTCGCCCTGGCTTGGCGTTTCCAGCCCGGCGATGATCCTCAGCAGCGTGGTCTTGCCGCAACCCGAGGCGCCAAGCAGCACCATGAATTCCTGGTCGGCGATGGTCAGGTCGATCGAATGCAGCGCGGTGAAGCCGCCGAAGCGTTTTGCCACCTGCTTGATGACGATCTCAGCCATCGGCGTTCTCTTTTGTGCGCGTCATCGGTTGGCGATCCCCCACATGGCGAACAGATATTTGCGAACGGCGAAGATGAAGATCAGCGCCGGAATGACCAGTGCCGCGCCACCGGCAAATTTGAGGTAGAGCGGCGATTCGCCGAGGCTCTGCAACAGGAAGGCGGTCAGCGTCCGGTTCTCTATGGTGAGCACTGCGGCAGCAAACACCTCGTTCCAGGAGATGGTGAAGGCAAACACCGCCGACGCCGCGATGCCCGGCAGCGCCAGCGGCAGAATGACTTTTCGGAATGCCTGCAATCTCGTGCAGCCGAGCGTCCAGGCCGCCTCCTCCAGCTCGACGGGAATGCCGGAGAACAGCGAGAAGGTGATCAGCACCGCAAACGGCAGCGCCAGCGTGGTGTGGACCAGCGCCAGCCCGATCGCGGTGTCGTCGAGGCCGGTGCGGATGAACATCACCGCCAGCGGCAGCGCCAGCAGCGGCAGCGGGAAGGCGCGGGTCATCAGCACAACGAAACGGAACGTTTCCTTGCCCGGGAATTCGAAGCGCGACAGCGCGTAGCCCGCGGGTGCGCCGAAGCCGATCGAGAGGAGCATCGTCAGCGTGGCGACGAGAACGGAGTTCCACAGCGCCTTGGCGACGCCGGCGAATTTGATGAAGAAAGAAAGGCTGCCGAAATCGAATGACGGGAAGAAGCGCTTGGGAAAGGCGGTCACCTCTTCCGGCGACGACAGCGCGTTGACGATCAACAGATAGATCGGCAGCAGCACCCAGACGCAAAGCAGGATGACCGTTGCGACCAGCAACCAATTGCCGGCTTTGCGGGCCTCAGGTGCGGCGATCGAGAGCTCCGCGACAGTGCTCATATGCGAGTCTCCTTCGGCACACGCAGCACCCGCAGGAAGAACAGCGTGAAGCCGATCGAGATGGCGAGGATGAACAGCGCCATGGCGGCGGCGACATTGTGGTCCTGCAGCGTGAACTGCCAATTGTAGGTCTCGCCCATCAGCACCGGCAGATTGGTGCCGCCGAGTGCTGCAACCACGGCAAAGACCTCAAAGGCAAGGATGACGCGCAGAATGATCGCCGTCTGCAGGCTTGGGCGCAGCAGAGGCAGCGTGATCTTGATGAAGCGCTTCCACGGGCTAGCGCCAAAAACCTCCGCCGCCTCGTAGTATTCCCGGGGGATCAGCCCCATGCCGGCGACCAGAATGACCATCATGATGGCGGTCGCGCGCCAGATCTCGGCCAGCGCCACGGCGATGAAGATCGTCAGCTTGCTCTGGTAGCCGAGGAACATGACCGGCCTGTCGATGACGCCGAGATTGGAGAGCAAGGTGTTCAGGAAGCCGGACTGGTCGAAGATGGCGAGCCAGATCAGCCCGGCGGCGAGATCGGAGATGCCGAGCGGAATAGCGAAGATGTAAAGCGCAGCGCTGCGCCCGGTTTCAAGCCGCGACACCACCGTTGCCATCAGCAGCGCCATCACCAGTTGGATCGGCACGACGATGGCGCTCAGCAGCAGCGTATTGCGGACAGTGACCGGAAACTTCCAGCTGCCCGCCATGGTGCGGAAATTGTCGAGCGTAAAGCCGCCGTCGCGGGTGAACGCCTCGAAGGCGACCAACACGAACGGGTAGAGGAAAAAGACACAGAGGAACAGCGTCGCCGGCGTCAGCAGCAGATAGGGCAGGGCCTTGCTGTGCATGGAGCGCTCTCTATTCGAAGCTTCAAAAGGGGTGGGCGCCCGGCGCGCTGGAAATCCGGACGCCCGGGAGGATTCTTAATCGACCGGGCAGGCGCCTTGCGAGGGCTTGTCGGGCGCCCAGCATGGCGCCTTCGCCTGGTCGATGATCGCCTTCAGCGCCGTCGCCTGTTCGTCGAGCACGCCGTGGACATCCTCGCCGCCGAGCACGATGCGCTCGAAGCTGTCGGTGTAGATCTGATTGAACTTGCCGCCGACGCCGCCAAGTCCCATCGGCAGCAGCGCCGGCAACGCATCGGGAGCTCCGGTCATGGTGGCGATCACTGGGCTGAAGGCCTTCACCGAGGCCGGCATGTCGTCGGGCAGCTTGACGTCGACGATGGGGAAGAAGTTTGTCGCCTTCAGCGTCGCGATCTGGGTTTCCGGTTTCAGCATATAGGCGACCAGCGCCTTGGCCTTGTCCATGTCAGGCGAGGTCTTCGGGATAGCGACACCGGCCACCACCGGCATGTAGCCGCGGCCTGCCGGGCCAGCCGGCGCCGGGAAGGCGACAAACTCGTCGGGTTTCTGGTTGAAGGCGTCGGCGAGGCGCGCCACGTGATCGAATGCCACCCAGACTTCGCTGGTCAGCAGCGGCTCCTGCATGAAGGCATAGTTGGTCGAATTCGGGTTGGTGTATTGCCACAATTCCTTGAACTTATTCCACGCCGTCTCGGCCTCCGCCGAGCGGAACTTCGTCACCATCGAGCCGGTATACGATGGAAGGAGAAAACCCTCGAAGAAACGGTGCTTCAGCCCTTTCGGGCCGGCCGGAAAACCGAATTTGGGCGAGCCGGTCTTTTCAGCGATGTTTTTCGCCCACTCGATCAGTTGGTCATAAGTGATGGTGTTGAGATCGGTGCCGGCCGGCAGATATTGCAGCGCCTGTTTGTTGGCCGCCATCAGGAAGGTGGCCTGCATCCATGGCAGGTACTTCTGCTCGCCGGTGCCGAGCATGCCGAGCTTCTTGTAGGTCTCGTTGACCTTGACGCCACCGAGATCGACGCCGGAGAGATCGACAAGGTTCGCGCCGACGGTGGAGAAGTCTCCGTGCAGGCCGCCGAGCACGCCTATGGTGCCGGAGCCGGCCTGCAGTTCGGCCTGAAGGCGGGTGAGCCAGGGCCCGTCCTCGGCGACCTGATAGTCGACCTGGCCGTCAAACCCCTTCAGCACTTCGCTGCGCATCTTCTGTGTCTCTTCCACTGGTCGCGCCTGTGTCGACCAGAACAACACCTGCTGGGCTTGTGCTGCGCCGGCAGCAAGCGACAACGCCAGCACCGCACCTGCCAATGTCCTCAACGCATTCATCGTCGTCTTCCTCCCTGGTTGTGCGCCGCTAAGGCGTCAGTTCCGTCCTGTGGGTGCCGGGCCATGGCTTGCCCGCGAGACAAGTGTCGGCCGGACCAGCCGCGTCAGTGGCGCGTCCGGCCTGTCGCCGATGACGGTCAGCAGCATCTCGCCGATCTCGCGCGCGCACCGGCGGATCGAGGCGTCGAAAGTGGTCAGCCCCGGCGGCGCATAGGCGGAGGCGGCTATGTTGTCGAAGCCGATCACCGAAAGGTCGCGAGGAATGGCAAGTCCGGCGCGCCCCGCCTCTTCCATCACAGTCAGCGCCAGCTCGTCGAACAGCGCGACAATCGCCGTCGGCCGCTCGGTGGCGTGCAGAAGCCGGATGATTGCCTGGATGCGGGCACCGCGATCGAAACGCGGCGCCGTCGCCACATCGAGCCTGACGGACGGATCGCCCCGGCGGGCGATCGCGGCGGCGAGCCCGTCCTGTCTGAGATGGCGAAATGTCATCGGCTCGGAAATCGTCACCAGGCCGAAATGGCGGTGTCCGAGATCGTAGAGCATGTCGAAGGCCTCGCCGAATGCGTGCGCGCCATCGGTATCGAGCCAATGGTAGGCAAAGTCGCCGTCGAGCAGCCGGCCATGCGCGACGAACGGGAAATTGCGGTGACGCAGATAGGCAAGCCGCTCGTCGACCTCGGCGATGCGGGTGACGACGACGCCGTCGGCGCGCCCGGATTCGACGACATGGCGAAGCACGGAAAGTTCCGACTGGCCTTGCGCTGCTGCGGCCAGGATCAGGTCGGAGCCGTGCGAAACCAGCCCTTCGCCCAATCCGGTGACGAATTCGCCGAGGAAGGAATCGACCAGATTGGGACCGCGGATCGGCAGTACCATGCCGACGAAGCCGCTTCGGCCGGAGACCAGCGTGCGGGCTGCGGTGTTCGGCACGTAGCCGGCCTGGCGCGCGGCCTCGGTGACACGTTGGCGCGTTTTCAAGGCGATCTGCTCGTGGCCGGCAAGGGCGCGCGAAACGGTCGTGATCGACAGGCCGAGCTGCGCAGCAAGTTCCTTGAGGGTCGTAACGCGGGCCGGCATCGTTCCTCCCGAACGAAGTTTGAAACGTTTGTAATCACTTCAAGCGAAATTGCAAACGTTTTAAATGGCGCGCGGTCGGCGTTGTTTCTTGCCGTTGGTTAGCGCGGCTCTATTCGGCCCCGGCCGGCAAGCTCCTGGCCGGAGATTTAAACGCAGCGGTTGCTTGACTCGGGCGACGCCTTGTGAAAAATTTTGCAGCAATTGATAAAAATATCAAAGGGCGGAAATGGTTGGTTTTGGCAACGGCCTGCTGCGCGACGATGAGACCGGCATGGCAGCCCGTGCCGCCTGGCTTCACTATGCCGGCGGCCTGACCCAGTCGGAGGTCGCCAAACGGCTTGGCCTGACCAGTCTCAAGGCGCATCGCCTGATCACCAAGGCCAATCAGGAAGGCCTGGTCAAAGTCTACATCGACGGCGAAGTCTCAGAATGCGTGGAGCTTGAGGATGAGTTGTCCGGCCGGTACGGCCTCGACTACTGCGAGGTTGTTCCGGACTTCGATGCCGAAGACCTGCCGCTCAAGGCGCTCGGCATTGCTGGCGCGCAGTTTCTCAAGCGCGAGATCGAACGCGGCGAAGAGGCGCTGATCGGCGTCGGCCACGGCCGCACGCTTGCCGCCTGCGTGGAATATCTGCCGCGCATATCGGCCGGCAGGATCCGTTTCGTCTCGCTGCTTGGCGGCCTGACGCGCAAGTTCTCGGCCAATCCGCATGACGTCATCCACCGCGTCGCCGAGCGGACTGGTGCGGAGGCCTATGTGATGCCCGTACCGATGTTCGCCAACACGGTCGAGGATCGAACAGTGTTGCTCGGGCAGAAAGGCGTCAGCGATGTCTTCGACCTCGCCAAGTCCGCCGACTTGCTCATCGCCGGCATCGGCACCGCCGAACGTGAGGCCTCGCTTGTTGCCACCGGTATGATCGAGAAGGGCGAGATGGAGGAGATCCGCCGCAACGGCGGTGTCGGCGAACTGCTCGGCCATTTCTTCGACGATGCCGGAAAGGCGGTTGCGACGACGCTTTCCGACCGGGCGCTGGCACTGGCGCGCGAAGACATCAGCAACCGCAGGATTGTCGCCGTCGCCGGCGGCAAGGTGAAGGTTCGCGCCATCAAGTCAGTGCTGGAGGGCCGGTATCTCAAAGGCTTGATAACCGACGAGCGGACGGCGCGATCGCTCGTGGAACAGACGCCGGTCGGGTAGCCGGCAACCATTTCGTTGAAACTACCCTGTGGAGGAGAAGAGAAATGCATGAGAAAGAGAAAGACCTCATCGACGCATTCCTGCGTGGACAAGTCGACCGCCGTGGGCTGATCAAGGGCCTCGGTGCAATGGGCCTTGCCGCCAGCACCGCCGGCACACTGCTCAATTTCGGGCAGACCCGCGCCCTGGCGGCTGATTTCGACTGGCAGGCGCATAAGGGCAAAACCATCAAGCTGTTGCTCAACAAGCATCCTTACGCCGATGCGATGATCGCCAACCTCGACAATTTCAAGAAGCTGACCGGCATGGAAGTCGTCTATGACGTGTTCCCCGAAGACGTCTATTTCGACAAGGTTACCGCCGCGCTGTCGGCCAGCTCGCCCGAATACGATGCCTTCATGACCGGCGCCTACATGACCTGGACCTACGGTCCGGCCGGCTGGATCACCGACCTCAACGAATGGATCAAGGATCCGGCCAAGACCAACCCGAAATATGCCTGGGACGACTTCCTGCCCGGCGTCAGAAAGTCCTGCGCCTGGAACGGCCAGCCGGGCGGAGTGCTCGGTTCGGAAGACGCCAAGCAGTGGTGCATTCCGTGGGGCTTCGAGCAGAACAACATCACCTACAACAAGGGCATGTTCGACAAGGTCGGCGTCAGCGTTCCCGGCAATATGGATGAGATGGTCGCTACGGCGGCGAAGCTCACCAAGGACGTCGGCGGTGGCGTCTACGGCATCGGCGTGCGCGGCTCGCGCTCCTGGGCAACGATCCACCCGGGCTTCCTGTCGGCCTACGCCAATTTCGACCAGAAGGACCTGAACGTCTCGGCTGACGGCAAGCTGTCGGCCGCGATGAACACCGCCGAATCCAAGGCTTTCCACAAGCAGTGGGTCCAGATGATCCAGGAGAGCGGCCCGAAGGACTGGTCGACCTACACCTGGTACCAGGTCGGCACCGATCTCGGTGCAGGTGCTTCGGCGATGATTTACGACGCCGACATCCTTGGCTACTTCATGAATGGCGGCGACAACAAGATGGCCGGCAAGCTCGCCTTTTCGGCATTCAAGGCCAATCCTGCCGCCAAGGCGCCGACGCCCAATATCTGGATCTGGTCGCTGTCGATGTCCAACTTCTCCAAGGACAAGGACGCCACCTGGTACTTCATGCAATGGGCATCCGGACCCGAGCATGCATTGTTCGGTGCGACCAAGATGGACTTCGTCAATCCGGTTCGTCAGTCGGTCTGGAACGACGAGATGTTCCGCGAGAAGCTGAACAAGAGCTATCCGGGTTATGTCGAGATGTTCGACGTCTCGGCGCCGGGCGCCAGCATCAAGTTCACCCCGCAGCCGCTGTTCTTCGATCTCACCACCGAATGGGCGGCGACGCTGCAGAAGATGGTGGCCAAGGAAGTGCCGGTCGACGAGGGCCTCGACAAGCTGGCCGAGAGCATCAACAGCCAGCTCAAGGAAGCCGGGCTCGGCTAAGCCGCGGCCAAGGCTGACCCGTCCGCGGGCCAGCCTTTGAGATGTGATACGTTTGCGACGCGGTCCCGAAAGGTGCCGCCTGCTCGCCCGACCGGCCGCCTTGCTCCCTTGGGCGGCCGGGACGGCGAAGCAACAGGATGACGGAGCAGCCGATGACTGCGGCGACAATACAAAGAAACAGGCCGTCGGGCTTCAGGATCAGCAAGCGGGTGCTGCCCTATCTCCTCAGCCTGCCGGCTCTGCTGGTCTGCATCGGCATCCTGATCCCGTTCCTGACGTCGGTGGTCTATTCGTTCCAGCGCTACCGGTTGAGCCAACCCTGGGCGCGGCAGTTCAACTGGGGCGACAACTATATCTCCTTCTTCACCGACCCGAAGTTCTGGAACACGCTGGAGATCTCGCTGCTCTACGCCGGCATCACCGTTGTGCTTGAACTGCTTCTCGGTCTCGGCATCGCCATGCTGCTGCAAAAGCGCTCGACGCTGAACAACTTCATCTCGATCATGCTGCTGATGCCGCTGATGACGGCGCCGGCGCTCGCCGCGTTGATGTGGAAGCTGATGACCAATCCCGGTTTCGGCGTGCTCAGCTATCTCGCCAGCCTGATCGGGTTGCAGGATTTCCGCTGGGCCTCGTCTCCGTCGACGGCGCTGCTCACCGTCGTGCTCGTCGACATTTGGGTCTACACGCCCTTCATCATGATCCTGCTGCTTGCAGGCCTGCGCAGCCTGCCGACGCAGCCCTTCGAGGCGGCAGCACTCGACGGCGTGCCACGCAGCTTCGTCTTCTTCCGCATCACACTGCCGATGCTGACCCCCTACATCCTGACGGCGACCCTGTTCCGCCTGCTTGATTCCATCCAGCAGTTCGACATCATCTACGCCATGACGCAGGGCGGTCCGGGCGACACGCTGACCGTGTTCCAGGTCGAGGCCTATCTCAATTTCTTCCAGTCGACCAATGTCGGCCGCTCGGCGGCACTGATGATCATCCTGTGGGCGATCACCTATTTCCTCTCGAACATTTTCATCAAGAACTGGCTGCGGCTGCGCGAACGCGCCCGCGGCCAGGCATAGGAGGCTGGCGTGGAACACACCTCGCTTCTCGAACGCATCCTGCGCGGCATTGCCCTGGCGCTGGTCGTGATCTTCTTCATGTTCCCGATCGTCTGGATCCTGATGATGTCGTTCCAGACCAACGAGACAATCCTGCGGATTCCGCCGCAGCTTGTCTTCGAGCCGACGCTCGCCAACTACACTGCCTTGATCACCGGCAAGCTGATGACGGCGGCCGGCACGCTCGACATCGCCTTCATGCGCAACCTCTGGAATTCCGTCTTCCTGTCGGTCACCTCGGTTGCCGTCGCGTTGCTGCTCGGCGTTCCGGCCGCCTACGCCTTTGCGCGGCACAAATTCCGCGGCTCGGAGGACATTGCCTTTACGCTGCTGTCGTTCCGGTTTGCGCCGGCGCTGCTGGTGCTCCTGCCGCTCACCCTCTATTTCCAGAAGCTCGGGCTGGCCAACACCTATATCGGGCTGATCTGGGTCTATCAGTTGATCTGCCTGCCGTTGATCCTGTGGATCGTGCGCGGCTATTTCGAGGACATTCCCGCCGACATCGAATACGCCTACCGCATTGCCGGACATTCCTGGTTTGCCACCTTCCGCAAGATCGCGCTGCCGCTCGCTGGCCCAGGCATTGCCGCTGCCGGTCTGCTCGCCTTCATCTTTGCCTGGAACAATTTCGTTTTTGCGCTGGTGCTCGCCTCGGCCGACAAGCAGCCGGTGACGGTCGGCGCGCTCGCCTTCATCACCTCCTCGGGCATCCAGTATGGCCAGATCTCGGCGGCGATCGTGCTGTCGATCACGCCAACGCTGGCGCTCGCGCTCTATGCGCAACGCTATCTCGTCGAAGGCCTGTCGCTTGGCGCGGTGAAAGGATAGTCCGATGGCAAGCCTCGAACTGCGAAACATCGTCAAGCGCTATAAAAGCCAGACTGTTCTCGACAATCTGTCGCTAACCGTCGCCGACGGCGAAACGCTGGTCCTGTTCGGGCCGTCCGGCGCCGGCAAGACCGTGCTGCTGCGGCTGGTGGCCGGCGTCATCGACCCCGACGAGGGAAAGATACTCATCGGCGGCGAGGACATGACCGATCTCGACGCCGAGTTCCGCGGCGTCGGCATGGCATTTCAGAACTTCGCGCTGTTCCCGCATATGACGGCGTTCGATAACATTGCGACGCCGCTGCAGGCGAAGCACTCATCGCAAGGCACGATAAAGACCGGCGTCGAGAGCGTCGCCAAGCTGTTGAAAATCGGCCATGTGCTCAGCCACAAGCCGCGGGCGCTGTCCAATGGCCAGAAGCAACGCACCGCGCTTGCCCGCGCCCTGGTCGGCTCGCCGCCGCTGCTGCTGCTCGATGATCCCTTGCGCAACGTCGATGCCAAATTGCGCTTCGAAATGCGGCTGGAATTGCCAAGACTGCTGGCGGATCGTGGCGCGACCGTCATCTACGTCACCCAGGACTACAAGGAAGCGATGGCGCTCGGCGACCGCATCGCGGTGATGTCGCAGGGCGTCGTCAAACAGCTCGGCACGCCCGAGCAGATCTATCGCGAGCCGGCCAATGTCGAAATTGCCCGGCTGTTCGGCGACCCGACCATCAACCTTCTGGACGTCAAGCCGGCGCGGGACGCCAAGGGCATCTATGTCGGCCTGTCCAACGTCCAGGTCCATCTTGCCGGCGCTCATGAGGCGGCGGTCGGCCGCGACTGCGTGATCGGTTTGCGGCCGGAGGCGCTGGCGTTTGTCGATGAACGCACGCCCGGCGCCATCCCGGTGACGGTCGAGGCCGAGACGCCGCTCAACGAGAAGATCGTCACGCTGGTGCGCACCGTGCGCGGCCGTGAAATCCTGGTTTCGCGTCCTTCCGGGACACCGGGCCAATCCGAGGGCAAGGTCTACATCGCCGTCGACAGTAAAAGCGCCCTTTTGTTCGATCGCACAAGCGGCGAGCGCATCGGCTCGAAAAACGTCGTCAATTTGCGCAGCGGAGAAGCGGCATGAGCCCGACCGCAATCACCATTTCGGGCGTCGACAAGTTCTACGGTCCGATCGACCGTGGCGTACACGCCGTCAAGAACCTGACGATGGAAATCGCCAAGGGCGAGATCGTGGCGCTGCTCGGCTCGTCCGGCTGCGGCAAGACCTCGACATTGCGCATGATCGCAGGCTTCGAAGAGGTCTCGCGCGGCGCCATCGCGGTTGCCGGCCGCAAAGTGCACATGCTGCCGCCGGTCAAGCGCAACGTCGCGATGGCCTTCGAGGGCTATTCGCTCTATCCGCCGCTGACCGTGCGCGAAAACATGGCCTTCGCCCTCAAGGCGGCCAGGCTGGCCAAGAGTGCGGTCGATGCAAAGGTTGCCAATATCGCCAAGTTGCTTGAGATCGAGGATATTCTCGAGCGCTTTCCGAGCTCGATCTCCGGTGGCCAGCAGCAGCGCGCCAGCCTTGGCCGGGCGCTGATCCGCGAGGCCGACCTGCATCTGCTGGACGAGCCGATGGGCCAGCTCGAGCCGCAGCTTCGCGCCGTGCTGCGCGGCCGCATCAAGCATTTCATCAAGGAGCGCGGCCTGACCGCGATCCTGGTCACCCACGACCAGACCGAGGCCAACGCGCTTGCCGACCGCATCGCCGTCATGGAGGGCGGCGTGCTGCAGCAGTTCGATACGCCTGACAGGCTCAAGGAGCGGCCGGCAAACCTGTTCACCGGCACCTTCGTTGGCGAGCCGCCGATGAATGTCTTCGAGGCCTATGTCGGCACGGCTGCCGGCAAGATCAGTCTCAAGCTGCCCGACGGGCTTTCGCTCGACTACGACAAGGATGCGTTCAGCGGCCCGGTTCGCGACGAATTGCTCAACCGGCAGCGCGTCGTCATCGGCGTCAGGCCCTATGCGGTCCGCCGCTCGAAGGATGGTGTGCCGGCGACGGTTTCGGCCAATCAATGGCTCGGCGACCAGACCCATATCGCCGCCGATTTCGCCGGCGGTTCGCTGGTCCTGGTCGAACATGACCGAACCCGCTTGGAGCTTGGCGCGCCGATCAAGATCAGCATCGATCCGAAAAACCTTCACGTCTTCGATCAGGCGAGCGGCAATGCCATTTCGCACGGCACGGAGCTTGCTTGATGCAGGATGTGCTGATCGGCATTGACGCCGGCACGTCTGTCATAAAATCCGTCGCCTTTGACACGGCGGGCAGGCAGATCGCGTCCGCCGCGCTGCCCAATAAATACGAGACACTGCCGGGCGGCGGCGCCGAGCAGGACCTGACACGCACCTGGGCCGATACCGCGACGACCTTGCGCAAGCTTGCCGACAAGGTGCCGGATCTCGCCAGCCGGACCATTGCCATCGCCGTGACCGGGCAGGGCGACGGTACCTGGCTGATCGACAAGGATGGCGAGCCGGTTGCCAAGGGCTGGCTGTGGCTCGACGCGCGCGCTGCCGCGGTCGTCGAGGAGATCCGCGCGCGGCCGGAGGACCGGCTGCGCTTCGAAAAGACCGGCAGCGGGCTCGCTGCCTGCCAGCAGGGATCGCAGTTCGTGTTCATGAAGCGCCACATGCCCGCGATGCTTGCCAATGCAGCGACGGCGTTCCACTGCAAGGACTGGCTCTATTTCAAGTTGACCGGCCACCGCGCCACCGACCCGTCCGAGGGCACCTTCACCTTCGGCGACTTCCGCACGCGCGGCTATTGCGATGATGTGCTCGAGGTACTCGGCGTCACCGATCTCCGGCATCTGTTGCCGCCCATCGTCGATGGCACCAGGCAAAGCACCTCGTTGTCGGTGGCAGCAGCCGATGCGACCGGCCTGCTCGCCGGCACACCGGTCGTTCTGGCCTATGTCGATGTCGCCTGCACGGCGCTCGGCGCCGGCCTGTTCGATCGCGAACGCAAGCCGGGATGCTCGATCATCGGCTCCACCGGAATGCATATGCGGCTTGCCGAAACGCCGGACGAGGTTCTGCTCAACGACGCTGCAACCGGCTACACGATGACGATGCCGGCACCCGGCGTCTTTGCGCAGATGCAGTCGAACATGGCGGCAACGCTCAATATCGACTGGGTCCTTGGCCTCGCCTCCGGCATTCTCGCCTCGCAAGGTATTACGCGGACCAATGGCGAGATGATCACGCTGGTCGACCAGTGGATATCGTCGTCCGAGCCAGGCTCGCTGCTCTACCAGCCCTATGTCTCGGAGGCCGGCGAGCGCGGCCCGTTCGTCGATGCCAATGCCAGGGCCGGCTTCATCGGCATTTCGTCCAGGCACGGCTATGCCGACATGGTCCGCGCAGTGTACGAGGGGCTGGCTTTCGCGGCACGCGATTGCTACGCCGCCATGGGGCCACTGCCCAAGGAAATCCGCCTGACCGGCGGAGCGGCCAGGAGCCCGGCTCTGCGCAAGATCCTGGGTGCTGCGGTCGGCGCCGACATTCGCACCAGCGAGCGCGAGGAGGCCGGTGCTGCGGGCGCCGCAATGATTGCTGCGGTCTGCGTCGGCCAGTACGCATCGATGGACGATTGCGTCAGCGAATGGGTCACGCCTTTGCTCCGTACGGCCGAACCCAGCGATCGGAAACTTGCCGCTGCCTATGAGGCGATGGCTCCGTCCTACACATTGGCGCATGAGGCGCTGCGGCCGGTCTGGCGTTCGATGGCCGCGTCCAGGCAAACCGACGTGAATTGAGAAGAGCATGCCCAAGAAAATTGCGATCATCGGCGACCGCTTCATGCTTCCGGAAGTGTTTCGCGAGAAAATCGAGGCGGCCTGCGGCGACAATCTCGACATCCGCAGCATTGAGACCGCTTGGCCCGACGAGCCGATGCAATTCGGCAATGCCGCGCTTGGTCTGGACAAGGTCAAGGAGTATTTCGGCGATCCCGACGAGGTGGTGGATTTCATCGGCGACGCCGAAATCTTCGTCACCCAGCTTGCGCCGCTCTCCGAAAGCATGATGCAGCGCCTGCCCACGCTCAAGCTGGTTGCGGTCTCGCGCGGCGGACCGATCAACATCGACATGGCCGCCGCCAAGGCCCACGGCATCACCGTGGTCAATGTGCCCGGCCGCAACGCCAGCGCCGTGGCCGAGTTCACCATCGGCGCCATTCTCGCTGAAACGCGGCTGATCCGCGTCGGTCACGAAGCTTTGCGCAAGGGCGAATGGCGCGGCGATCTCTACCGCGCCGATCGCACCGGCCGCGAGCTCAACGAAATGACCGTCGGCGTCATTGGCTACGGCAATATCGGCACCAGGCTGGTTCGCCTGCTGCGCGCCTTCGGCTGCCGCATCCTGGTTTGCGATCCCTATGTGCAATTGAGCGCCGAGGACCGCAATGCCGGCGTCGAACTGGTTGCGCTGGACGATCTGCTGTCGCGCTCCGATGTGGTCACGCTGCATTCCCGGGTCACCGAGGAGACGCGCGGCCTGATCGGCAAGAACGCCATCGCCCGGATGAAACCCGGCGTAATCTTCGTCAATACCGCGCGCGGACCGCTGGTCGACTACGATGCGCTCTACGAGGCGCTCGTCTCGGGGCAGATCGGCAGCGCTATGCTGGAGACGTTCGCCGTCGAGCCGGTGCCTGCCGACTGGCCGCTGTTGCAACTGCCGAACGTGACGCTGACGCCGCATATCGCCGGCGCGTCGGTACGCACCGTGACCTACGCGGCCGAGCAGGCGGCCGAGGAAGTGCGCCGCTACATCGCCGGGCTGCCTCCGGTCAATCCATGCTGACGACAGGGCATAGAGCGAGATGAACGGTGAAACCGAAATCGTCGACCTCTTCGTCATCGGCGGCGGTGTCAATGGCGCCGGAATCGCGCGCGATGCGGCGGGCCGGGGGCTGTCGGTCATTCTTTGCGAAAAGGACGATCTTGCCGAGGGCACCAGTTCGCGATCGGGAAAGCTCGTTCATGGCGGTTTGCGCTATCTCGAATATTACGAGTTCCGCCTGGTGCGGGAGGCGCTGATCGAGCGCGAGGTGCTGCTCGAATCCGCGCCACACATCATCTGGCCGATGCGCTTCGTGCTGCCACACAGCCCCGATGATCGGCCGGCCTGGCTGGTGCGGCTCGGCCTGTTCCTCTACGACCATCTTGGCGGCCGCAAGCGACTGCCGGCCACGCGTACGCTCGACCTGCGCACCGCGCCCGAAGGCGCGCCGATCAAGGACGCCTTCAAGCGCGGCTTCGAATATTCCGACTGTTGGGTCGATGACGCTCGCCTGGTCGTCATCGACGCGCTCGACGCCGCTGAGCGCGGAGCCAGGATATTCACCCGCACTGCCTGCACCGCCGCCCGTCGCGAAAACGGCCTGTGGTCGGTGGAGATGCGCGACGGTCGAACCGGCGTCAGGACCACAGTCCGGGCACGGGCGCTGATCAATGCCGCCGGACCCTGGGTCAACGACGTCATCAACCGCGTCGCCGGCCAGAATTCCAGGCGCAACGTGCGCCTGGTCAAGGGCAGCCACATCGTTGTGCCGAAATTCTGGGAAGGGCGGCAGGCCTATCTCGTTCAGAACAGCGACAAGCGGGTGATCTTCATCAATCCCTATCAGAACGATCTGGCGCTGATCGGCACCACTGACATTCCCTATGAAGGGCGACCGGAGGACGTGACCGCCGATGCGAGCGAGATCGATTACCTGATCAAGGCAGTCAATCGCTACTTCAAGCGCCAGCTCGCACGAAGCGACGTCGTCTACTCGTTTTCCGGCGTCAGGCCGCTCTATGACGACAATGCCGACAATCCGAGCGCGGTGACCCGCGATTACATATTCGAACTCGACGCACCGGCTGGGCAGGCGCCGCTGCTTTCGGTCTTCGGCGGCAAGATCACCACCTTCCGCAAATTGGCCGAGCACGCGCTCGACCGTATCGCCCCGTTCTTTCCGAAAATGGGCAAGCCGTGGACCTCGATAGGGCACCTGCCGGGCGGCGATATCGCCAATGCCGATTTCGAGCAGTTTCTGGGCGACCTCGGCCATGAATTTCCCTGGATGCCGGCATCGCTGGTCAAGCATTACGGCAGGCTCTACGGCACAAGGACGCGCGATCTGGTCGGCGCGGCCACCTCGCTCGCCGAACTGGGCCGGCGCTTCGGCAGGGATTTTTTCGAGCGCGAAGCCAACTACCTGTTCGAGCATGAATGGGCCGAGACCGCCGCCGATATTCTCGAAAGGCGCACCAAGCACGGCCTGCATCTGTCCGCCGAGGAAAGAACCGCCTTCGAGGACTGGTGCTCGAGCCGGCTGGCAAAGGCCGGCTGATGGCCTTTACGCTTTCGCTCAACACCAATCCGCTGGTCAACCGCTTTGCGGAGCCGGACGACCTGATCGACGCGATCGCCTATCAGATCGGTATCAGGGACGTCCAACTCACCCATGAATTCGTCAATCCCGGCTGGCCGGCGGCGACGATCGCCAAATTCGTCCGCCTGTTCCGCTCCGCGCTCAACCGCACCGGTGTGCGCGTGACCTCCGCGATGACCGGCCCTTACGGCCGGCTCAATCATTTCGGCCATCCCGATGCCGACGTGCGGCGCTACTACGTCGACTGGTTCAAGACCTTTTCAGAAGTTTCGGCCGAGCTCGGCGCCGCGGGCATGGGCACGCAATTCGCGATCTTCACCCACCGGGATTACGACAATCCGGAGCGTCGCGCGCGGCTTTTCGACATCGCGCTGGAATGCTGGCGCGAGGTCGCCGAGCATGCCAAAGCAGCCGGCTTGACCTACCTGTTCTGGGAGCCGATGTCGGTCGGCCGCGAATTCGGCCATACGATCGAAAGCTGCCGGGCACTGCAGCGCGAGATCGAAGCGGCCGGCATGGCCGTCCCGTTCAAGATGATGGTCGACATCGACCATGGCGACGTGACCTCGAGCAATCCGGCGGACACCGACCCTTATGCCTGGGCCGAAGCCTTTCCCAGGCAATCGCCGATCATCCACGTCAAGCAGTCGTCGATGAACAAGGGTGGTCACTGGCCGTTCATTGCCGCTCACAACAAGGACGGCCGCATCACGCCGGAAAAGCTGCTGGAGACGGTTCGCCGTGGCGGCGGCGTCGACAACGAGATCTGCCTCGAATTGTCGTTCCGCGAGCGCGAGCCCGTCGACCACCAGGTCATCGCCATGATCCGCGAGTCGGTCGACTACTGGGCACCATTTATCGAGACCGGCAGGGCCGATCTCTTGCCGCGAGCATGATCGGATGAGCAGGAGCTGAGGCAGCTCCTGCTCAGAACCGGAATACGTCAGCCAAATTTCGGATCGAGGCTTCCGGACTTGTAGCGCTTGGCCATTTCCGACAGCGGCACCGGCTTGATCTTCGGTGCGTTGCCGGCGGTGCCGAATTGCTCGAAGCGCTCCTTGCACAGCTTCCGCATCGCGGCCATTGCCGGCGTCAGATATTTGCGCGGATCGAATTCGCTCGGGTTCTCGGTCAGCACCTTGCGGATTGCGCCGGTCAGCGCCATGCGGTTGTCGGTATCGATATTGATCTTGCGCACCCCGTGCTTGATGCCGCGCTGGATCTCTTCGACCGGCACGCCCCATGTCGGCTTCATCTGGCCGCCATATTTGTTGATGATCTCCTGCAACTCCTCCGGCACCGAGGACGAGCCGTGCATGACGAGATGCATGCTCGGCAGACGGCGGTGGATTTCCTCGATGACGTTCATGGCCAGTACAGCGCCGTCCGGCTTGCGGCTGAACTTGTAGGCGCCGTGGCTGGTGCCCATGGCGACGGCCAGCGCATCGACACGGGTGTCGCGCACGAATTGTTCGGCCTGCACCGGGTCGGTCAGCAGCTGGTCGTGGCTGATGACGCCCTCGACGCCATGGCCGTCTTCCTGCTCGCCGCCGCCCATCTCAAGCGATCCAAGGACGCCGATCTCGCCTTCCACCGAGACGCCGCCCCAATGCGCCATGTCGACGACGCGGCGGGTGATGCCGGAATTATAGGCGTAGTCGGCCGGCGTCTTGCCGTCTTCCCTCAGCGATCCGTCCATCATCACGGAGGTGAAGCCGTGCTGGATCGCGGTGACGCAGGTCGCTTCGTTGTTGCCATGGTCGAGATGCATGCAGACCGGGATATCGGGATGGATTTCGACCAGCGCGTCGATCAGCTTGGCCAGCACCACATCGTTGGCGTAGGCTCGCGCGCCGCGGCTCGCCTGCAGGATAACCGGCGATTTGGTCTCCTCGGCTGCCTCCATGATGGCGAGGCCCTGTTCCATATTGTTCATGTTGAAGGCAGGCACGCCATAGCCGTATTCGGCGGCATGATCGAGCAATTGTCTCAGTGTGATGCGAGCCACTCAGTAGTCTCCCGTATCCGGTTTCGAGCCAGTGTTTGCGGGCCGTTCGGTTGTCGTCGAGCCCCTGATGCTTCTGGCCGGATTTCCGCGCCACCGCAACCGCTGGGCGCTCGGCCAGCAGCAATTCTTGTTACAGGACGCGACCAGAAGCGTCATGATATCCCATAGAGATATAACATTATCACAAAAATTTGGTGGCTTGTGCGACGTTTGCTGTTATATCTCGGAACCGGATTGCCCGAGGAAGCCGCGGAAATGAAGAGCGACGGCCGTCGCCAAGGCATCATGGATTTTCTGATGGACATCGGCACCGCCAGTGTCGACGATCTTGCCTCACGCTTCGGCGTGTCAAAGATGACTGTCCACCGCGACCTCGACGAGCTCGAGGAAAGCGGCTTCCTGCGCAAGGTGCGCGGCGGCGCCTCGATCCAGCCGAGCAGCCTTTTCGAGAGCGATTTCCGCTACCGCCAGCGGCTGGCCGGCGACGAGAAGAAGCGCATCGCCGCCGCTGCCGTGACGATGATCGAACCGGGTCAGACGGTGATCATCGACGACGGCTCAACCGCGGGCGGCGTTGCTCGGCATCTTGCCGATCTGCGTCCGCTGACGGTGATCTCGAACAATCTGGCTGTCATCCAGGATTTGGCGGGCGTTGCCGGCATCAACCTGATTGCGCTCGGCGGCCAATACAACAAGAAGTTTCACGGCTTCTTCGGCCTGCTCGCCGAGGACACGCTGAAGTCATTGCGCGCCGATGTCGCGTTCCTGTCGTCATCGGCCATCCATGGTGCCTCTGCCTTTCACCAGGATCAGGAAGTGGTCCAGACCAAACGGCTGATGATGGCCGCAGCAGCGCGCAAATATCTGCTGGTCGATCATGGGAAATTCGGCCGCACTGCCTTGCACTTCCTGACAGATCTCAAGGCCTTTGACACGGTCTTCACCGGCCGCGAGCCGCAGCCGCAGATGCGCGCCGCGCTGGATGGTGCCGGCGTTTCGCTGACAGTGATCGCAGAATAGGAGGGCACGTATGGTTTATTGGGTCGGCACCAGCTGGAAAATGAACAAGACGCTCGCCGAGGCGTTGGCTTTCGCCGAGGCGCTGGCGGAGTTCGTCCCCGGTTTCGACGAGCGCATCCAGCCTTTCGTCATCCCGCCCTTCACGGCGATCCGCGAGGTCAAGAAAGCGCTGTCGCCGACGCGCATCAAGGTCGGCGCGCAGAACATGCATTGGGCCGACGCCGGTGCCTGGACCGGCGAGATCTCGCCGGTCATGCTGAAAGACTGCGGGCTCGACATGGTCGAGCTCGGCCACAGCGAACGGCGCGAGCATTTCGGCGAGACCGACAAGGCTGTCGGGCTGAAGACTGCGGCGGCGGTGAAGCACGGTCTCGTGCCACTCATCTGCGTCGGCGAGACCTTGGCTCAACGCGACAGCGGGCAGGCCGCTGCGGTGCTGGCCTTGCAGGTGCACGGCGCGCTGCAGTTTCTCGAAGGCGCGGCGAAGGCGGCGACGATCCTGTTTGCCTATGAGCCCGTCTGGGCGATCGGCGACAAGGGCGTGCCGGCCAGTTCGGACTATGCCGACAGGCAGCAGGCGCTAATCAAGAAAATCGCACGCGACCTGCTGCCGGCGGTGCCGCCGGTGCTTTATGGCGGCAGCGTCAATCCTCAAAATGCCGCCGAACTGGTCGGCCAGCCCAACATCGACGGCTTGTTCATCGGCCGCTCGGCCTGGCAGGCGGACGGCTATATCGACATCCTCAAGCGCGCCTCGGCGGCGATCTGAATCATCAAACAGGAAGGAAACGGAACATGAAAATTGCCATTGGAGCTGATAGCGCCGGCAAGCCGCTGCTCGACGTCATTGCCGCTCACCTCGCTACCCAGCCCGGCCTCACGGTTAGCGACCTCAGCCAGTCGGGCTACTATGCCGACCTGTCACAGAAGCTCGCGCAGACCATCCTGGACGGCGAAAACGATCGCGGCATCCTGTTTTGCGGCACCGGCATCGGCGTATCCATATCCGCCAACAAGGTGCCCGGCATTCGCGCCGCACTCACCCACGACACCTATTCGGCCGAGCGCGCGGCAAAATCCAACAACGCCCAGATCATCACCATGGGCGCCCGCGTCATCGGCCCGGAACTGGCCAAGTCGATCGTCGATGCATGGCTTGCATCGGAATTCGATGAGAAGGGACCATCGGCCGGCAATGTCCAGGCGATCGACAGGCTCGACGCGGCGAAGCGGGGTTAAGCCAGACTGTTCCGCATCGCTCTGATGATCGTCACCGCCGATGCGGCGCCGGGGTCCATATGCCCGAGCGAGCGCTCGCCGAGCCGCGATGAGCGGCCCTTGGCGGCGATCATGTCCTTGGTCGCCTCGGCACCTCGTTCGGCCGCTGCAAGTGCAGCCTCCAGGCTCTCGGACAGGCTCTTGCCAGCTTCCTGCGCGGCACCCGCTGCTTGCGCCGCCGGCAGCCAGGCGTCGACCATGGTCTTTTCGCCGAGCTCGGCCTTGCCGCGATCCTGGATGCCTTGCGCCATCGCCCGGAGCATGGCGATGATGTCAGCGTCCTCCAGAATTGCCTTGCCTTTGACGGCGGCCGCACCGCGCATGAAGGCGGTCGCATAGAGCGGGCCTGACGAGGCGCCGACCGCGTTGAGGAAGGATTTCGCCGCAGTGTTGAGCAGCGCCGTCGGCTCGGTCGCCGCGAGGTCGAGTTGCGCTAGTGCATCGCGCGCAGCAGTGAAGCCTAGTGCCATGGCGATGCCATGGTCGGCGTCGCCGATGACGCCGTCGAGTTGGCAGAGCCTGTCCTTGTCGGCGTCGATCGCCGCCGCGATCTCATCGAACATTCTTTTCAAGCCGACTGAATCGATCGAGGTCATGATGCTTTCTCAGCCGGCGCGGAACATGGCGCAGTCGCAAGGATGGTCGAGCATCCCCTGCAACTCGCCGTCGAGATGCATCAGCGTCACCGAGGCGCCGGCCATTTCGAGAGAGGTGCAGTAATTGCCGACCCAGGTCGCGTGGACGGAAATACCGACGTCATCCAGCCTCTGCTTGACGCGTCGGTTCATAATGTAGAGCTCCATCAACGGCGTTGAGCCGAGCGAATTGACCAGAACGGCGACCTTATCGCCGCGCGCCGGCGCCATCTCGTCGAGGACCTTGTCCAGCATTTCGTCGGTGATCTCGTCGGCCGTTTTCAACTTTCCACGCGCGGTGCCTGGCTCGCCGTGGATGCCCATGCCGATCTCCATTTCGTCCGGGCCGATCTCGAAATTGGGCCGGCGGGTCTGCGGCAGCGAGCAGGGCGACAGCGCCACGCCCATGGTGAAGGTGTGATCGTTGGCTTTCCTGGCGATACGCTCGCATTCATCGAATGACAGCATCTGGTCGCATGCGGCACCGGCGGCCTTGAAGATGAAGAAATTGCCGGCGACGCCGCGCCGCTTCTGCCTCTGGTCGCGCGGCGCCGAGGCGACATCGTCGGTGGTCAGCACGGTGCGCACCTCGATGTCGTCCATTGCCGCCATTTCGGCGGCCATGTCGAAGTTCATCACGTCGCCGGCATAGTTGCCGTACATGAACAGCACGCCGGCGCCACCGCTGGCCGCCTGGGCGCATTCGAGGATCGGGTCCGGCGGCGGCGAGGCGAAGACATTGCCGATCGCGGCGGCGTCGGCCAGCCCCTTGCCGACGAAGCCGAGGAAGGTCGGCTCATGGCCCGAGCCGCCGCCGATGACAAGGCCGACCTTGTCTGGGCGCGGTCCGTCGCGGGCGATAATGGCGCGCGGACTGCCGTCCGCGCTTCTGAGGTGGCGCGGATGCGCGGCCAGAATACCCTCCAGCATCTCGTCGACGGAGCGATTGCCGTCATTGATGATCTTCTTGGTCTGCACCGGCATCCTCCTGCTTCGTGAGATACTACAGCGCCTTACCGGGATTTCCACCCGGCGGTGGAGGTTTCACGCCGCGATGTGTTCGCGTGCCGCCAGCAGTTGCACGCAGGCACCGGCCGCCTCTTTGCCTTTGACCCTGAAATGCTCGAAGAAGAAGCGGTGATGGTCCGCGCTGTCATGGTAATTATGCGGCGTCAGCACCGCCGAAAGCACCGGCACGCCAGTCGACAATTGCACATTCATCATGCCGTCGATGACCGCGCTTGCAACAAACTCGTGCCGGTAGATGCCGCCATTGACGACGAACGCGGCGCCGAGGATAGCGGCATAGCGGCCGGTCACGGCAAGCGTCTTTGCATGCAGGGGAATCTCATAAGCGCCAGGCACATCGAAGACATCGACGGCAAAGCGTTTCTCTCCGAGAACCGCCAGTTCCGCCTCGAATGCTTCAACGCATTGGTCGACGATATCGGCATGCCAACGCGCGCGAATGACGGCAACGCGGATCGTTTCATAGTCGTTGTGGGAATGCTGATTCATGGGTCCATCCTTCCGTTTCGAACCAGAATCAGGACGCACGATACGGAGTCCGAACCGCGAAAGCGGACCGTCTTCCATTTCGTTCTCTTCCATCCGGACTGTGACCGTCGGCTCCGGAATCACACCGGATCTGCTGACCCCTCCGGCTAACCGGAGAGCGCTCGCGGGCTTGGGCCGAGACCCTTACCGCCGGTGGGGACTTTCACCCCGCCCTGAGAACATTGACGGCGTTTGTATGGAAGGGCCGGAAAGCGCTGTCAACCACCGGCGTCACCGTCGATGGCGCAGAAATAGCGATCCGTTTCGACCTGGTCACCGTTGAGGGCGAGGGAGGAGAGGGTCAAATGGCGATCACAGGTAAGGCAGGCAGCACCTTGTCCAAGGTGATGGGAAATTCACGCACTCGCACGCCGGCCGCGTTGTAAACTGCGTTGGCGACAGCAGCCCCCGCACCGCACACGCCGAGCTCGCCGAGACCCTTTGCGCCAAGCGGGTTGGCCTTGTCGTGGGCGGGCGGAGGGGGGGGGGCCGCCCAATAAGGGGCCACGCGAGTGTCCGGCCACAGGATAACCGGAAGCTAGTGGTTTTATAATGGGAAGAATGGCGGGGG